>DATESP010000001.1:0-8816 GCA_035270645.1 Mobilitalea sp.
CATATCCTTATATATATAGTAGCTGCATATTTGAAAAGACAGATGTGTTACACCAATTCTGGGCTGTGCTCCTGCTACCGCAAATCTTACGGATGAACCTGATTTATGCAAATGTATATTTTTCTTTCCAATTACTGATAATTGTTTGCTGAGATGGGTTACAGAAGCGAAGCGCTCTGACGGATTGTATTTGAGGCAGCGGTTAATAACTTTCCTAAGATTGTTCGGGCATTGTTTGTAAAAATCAATATTATTCATATCTTCTTTTACCGGCACACCGGTAGCCATATAGTAAAGAAGCATACCGATTCCATAAACATCACAGCGTTCATCGATATCTGTATGGTGGTACAGCTCTGGTGCAGCATACCCCTTGGTGGCATAATAATCCTGCCCGGCATATGCCTCATCTCGGTAAATAGCACTTCCAAAGTCAACCAGCTTGCACGTTTCTCCCGTTATAATGATATTCTCTGGCTTTAGATCAAGATATAATATTGGTCTGTCTATACTGTGTAAGTATTGGATTAAATCGCAGAGTTGCAATGCGAAATGGATTATGATATCATAGTTGATTGTTCCCCTGGTATTAACATAGCTTGCCAGAGTGTCCCCCTCAAGATATTGTTCAATAATATAGGAACCATCTTCATTTTCCTCAATATCATAAATTATAGGAATACATGAATGTTTCAGATTTTTTAGTATTTGTGCTTCCTTAAGCTGTAAATTATAAAATGGATGCTCGTGTTTGATGAATTTGATTGCCCGAAATGAGTTTAACCTAATATGTTCAGCAAGGTATACCTGGGCAGTACCTCCGCTGCCAAGTAACCTAATGATGCGGTACTTTTGGAACCATATTTCCTCTTGCATGCTCTCCTTTCCTATCAGTATGTGGTGAACCATTAACCAAGTCATCTTCTTATATTATAGTTAAATTATGGAAGTATAGCAAGGTTTTTCTTGTCGGCTGTTTAGCTAAATATTTTGCAAAAAATTGTACAAAATGTCGTAGTCGTATCCAGCAAAATACTGTAACTATTGGTGTTTTTTTAATAGAAATTTCACAGCTTATTGTATTGACTTATATTACTTTTTAACTTATACTTTTTTTACACCAATAGTGATATTTAGTAGTAACTAAATAATCAGCACCTGTTTGTATAGAAAGGGGTGTACAATATGAAAATAGAAAAAATCAGTGACAACCAAATAAGATGTACTTTGAGTAAAAGTGATTTGATTGACCGAGAATTGAGGATAAGTGAGCTGGCATATGGCTCTGAGAAAGCGAAAGCATTATTTCGTGATATGATTCAGCAAGCATTTTACGAGTTTGGTTTTGAAGTAGATGATATACCGTTGATGATAGAAGCTATCCCGGTTTCAACAGAATGTCTCATTTTGGTTATAACTAAAGTAGAGGATCCAGATGAGCTCGATACACGTTTTTCCAAGTTTTCATCAATCGGGTCCCATGAGAATGCAGACAAATCCGAAGAAGATGATGATGATTCTTATGCAGATGAAATAATAAGCAGCTTCGATCAAATGGAGGATCTTTCTGAAGATTCGGATGATAACTCCAAGGAACTACTCAATATTCCGGATTCCGAAGTAGAGAGCAAAACAAATCTCCATGCTGCTTCTAACCTTGTTAAGGTATATTCCTTCAAGGCATTAAATGAAATTATAGAGTTGGCTGGCATATTGCTGGGTTATTATAATGGAACTAATACCGTATATAAGAATCCTATTAACTCAATGTACTATCTGGTAATCCGGATATCACAACATACTCCGGAGGAATTTAATAAAACCTGTAATATAATTTCTGAATATGGTAAGCCAGAGCGTGCCACTTACGCAAGCTCCTCTTACTATGACGAGCATTTTGAGGTTATCGTAAAAGATCAAGCACTTCAAATTCTCTCTGTAATGTAAACTTCTATTGGTGAATTGTAGAGAGAGAACCATTGTATGAATATTTATTAATCGAATAAATAAGGCTGTCGCAGTGCGACAGCCTTATTATTTTAATTAGTTATTCACCGACCTGAGCATAAATTCTATCCATAAGATCCTCCGGATCTAAACCATGGACCATTGCAGCTTCTTCTAATGTCTCGCCCTGTGCTGATGGGCAGCCAAGACAATGCATTCCGATATCCAATAAAACCGGAATAATATTCTGATCAGCAGCAATTGCCTGAGCAATTGTCATATCCTTCGTTATGTTAGCCATAAAGAAATCCTCCTTTAATTATATTATATAACAAATAAAGCCGAACGAAATGAAATCCGTTCTCAGCATAATAGCCTTGGAAATATTATATTCTAAGATATTAAAGACGTCAAGGGTCATATTTTTTAGGATTGGGGTGCTTACCTATCAATCAGCCTTACTATTACTATTATTACTACTATTTCTTCTATAATTACCACTTGCATTATTACTGTTCTTATATTAAAATATAGTGGATTGTTTTAGAAAAGGAGGTTTTTTGACAATGGCATATAAAATTAGTGAAGAATGCATCAGCTGTGGAGCTTGTGCTGGCGAATGCCCTACAGATTCTATTTCTGAAGGCGCAGAACACTACGAAATTAATCCTGACACTTGCATAGATTGTGGCGCTTGTGCAGATACCTGTCCTACAGGAGCAATAACAGAATAGTACTTATTACATAAAAGAAGAGAGAACTCTCAACAAAGATAGTTCCCTTTTCTTTTTTATATATGAACCTTATTTTTCTTAAGAAATTTTGATTTCTTTTTGAGTCTTCCCTCGAGAGTTGCCGCAGCCACCGACCTACTCCTCTGATAGTCCCTTAGGGTTGCATCGAATTTTCTATATCTTTCTTCTTCCTTTTCCTCTTGAAGACGCATCAGAAAATTCATTTCCTTAACTACTCCGTCTGTTACATTCAAAGCAATCTCTTCACTGAGCAACATATTATTCTCCTTTAATGCCGACATAATAATATGATTCATGATCGCTCTGAAATTACCCATTTTATCATTGGGTTCTTCTTTTTTCTCTCCATCGCTAGAAATAATGCTTGTCCCATCCTCCGTTACAGGATGATTATCCTCTCCCCATAACTCTATTACCTTACAATTTAAATCGTCTTTAAGTTTACTTATGGTCTGGGTATCCAAGGAGTCTAACTTATGTAAATTTGGTAGGAGCATTTTAATTGCTTTCAGTTGAAATCCCTGGTCCTTAAGCTCCTTAATTGCTTTAAGCAATTCAATATCTGAATCTTTATAATAGCGGTGACCCATCTCATTTCTGCCTATCGGAAGCTCCAGCTGATCCTCCCAATACCTAAGAACGTGGTCCTCCACTTCAACTCTTTTCGAGGCTTCTGAAATCATATATCTAATATCTTCCATCAATTGTCCTCCTCTCAATAATGTAATTATTTTCCACTTTTTACATTATAACATAGCAATCATCTAATGCAATATTAATTCCACATATTTCCATTTAACTTATCGACACAAAAAGGGGGAACCCAATATAAGTTTCCCCTTTTCTACATAATGCTATTAATGCGTTGATATTACGCTTGAATTGTAGTACTCTATCTTTCTAAATTCGCAAATTTCGTAAATTGAGCCTGCCATCCCAGTTTAACGGTACCCGTGGGACCGTTCCTTTGTTTTCCTATAATAACTTCTGATACTCCGGGTTCTTCCGAATCATGATTATAATAATCATCACGGTATATAAACATTACTACGTCTGCATCCTGCTCAATTGCACCAGACTCTCTTAAATCAGATAGCATCGGTCTCTTATCAGGTCTCTGTTCTACAGCACGGCTGAGCTGCGATAAAGCAACTACCGGAACATTAACCTCTCTCGCCAGTGCTTTTAGGGAACGGGATATCTCTGATATTTCCTGCTGCCTGGATTCTGAACGTTTGCCTCCGCTCATCAGCTGCAAATAATCGATGATTATAAGTCCTAGATTCTTCTCAAGCTTCAATTTTCTACATTTCGAGCGCATCTCACTCACACTGATGGACGATGTATCGTCAATTACCAGATTAGAATTACCTATAATTCTTGCGCTTTCCATAAGACTTGCCCAATCATCTCCGGACAAGGAACCTGTCCTGATGGACTGGGAATCAACCCTGGAATTCATTGATAGAATACGCTTGACCAGCTGGTCCTGTGACATCTCCAAGCTGAATACCGCAGTTGTTATATTAGATTTTAATGCTACAAACTCTGCTATATTAAGTGCAAGTGCTGTCTTACCCATAGAGGGTCTGGCAGCTATTAAAACCAAATCGGACGGTTGTAGTCCTGCGGTCTTATAATCTAAATCATAAAATCCGGTCGCAACACCAGTTACACTCCCCTGATTTTTCGAGGCAGCCTCAATGCTATCTATCGAACGGAGCACAACTTCTTTAATATCTGTAAACTCCTTCGATCCTCGATTCTGTACTATGTCAAAAACCTGTTTCTCCGTCTTTTCAAGAATGGTATCAAGTTTTTCTTTATCAAGATAACATTCGTTAGCAGTTGCCTCCGAAACCTTAATTAGCTTGCGGAGTACTGCCTTATCCCTTACTATCTGTGCATAGTACTTCACGTTAGCAGAGGTAGGAACCGAAGTAACAATATCCCTAATGAATTCTAGACTGCATACTTGAGGCGGGACATCCTTTTCCTTCAATCTGTCCTGTAAGGTAACCAGATCCACCGGCTTTCCTTCATTGTACAGCTCATGCATCGTATCATAGAGGATAGCGTACTGCTGTTCATAAAAATCCTCACCGCTAATAATTTCCGAGGCTGCTATGATAGCGTCCCTGTCCATGATCATGGATCCAATGACGGATTGTTCCGCTTCAGCACTATGTGGAAGTATCTTCTTGATAAATGCCTCATCCATGGTAATATCCCCCTGCTATTTCTGTTTTAAATTGCCTCTACATTAACCTTCATCTCAGCTGTTACCTGAGGATGTATTTTAACAGTAACCGTATAGTTTCCAGCATTTTTAATTGGTTCTGACAGTTGCAGCTTCTTCTTATCCATATCTAGGCCAAACTGCTCCTTGAGTGCCGTGGCGATTTCCTTAGTTGAAATCGAGCCAAATGTCCTACCGCCTTCTCCGGCTTTAATGCTAAGCTTGATGGCTACCTTCTCCAGCTTCTTACTAAACTCCTGCGCTTCGGAAAGCAGTTCCTTCTGGCGTTTCTCTTCAGCCGCCTTCTGTGCATTTAAATCATATAAATTCTGCTTGGTTGCCTCTAAACCCAGCTTTTTTGGAAGAATAAAGTTTCTGGCATAGCCGTCATTTACCTTCACTAAATCACCTTTTTTACCAAGAGCTTTTACATCCTGTATTAATATAATCTCCATATAAACCTCCATTCTGCCGAATCACCGCTAATCTGGGTTTTTCGGACCTTAAATTTCGCCCTCTCTTACCATTGCATCTAAAATCGCCTTTAGCTTCGTGATAGCCTCCTGGACCGTACAGTTTTCAAGCTGCGCTCCTGCTACGCTAAGATGCCCTCCACCTCCGAGTTTTTCCATGATAATCTGCACATTTACCTCGTCAATAGATCTTGCGCTGATATAAATCTTGTTATTAAAATCAGTAAAAACAAAAGAGGCTTTAATATCTGAAATATTTAAAAGTTCATTTGCTATCTGAGCTCCCATAACAGTTGGACTGTCTACATCGGAGCTAGCACTTAGTGCAATCGCATAATGATCCATATACACCTCAGTCGTACTGATGGCATCTGCCTTGTATTTAAAGTCACCAATTTCAGTACGTAGGGATTTACGGATTCTTGTCACATCCGCGCCGCTTCTTCTTAAAAATGCAGCAGCTTCAAATGTACGAACTCCAGCTTTAGTCAGGAAGTTATTGGTATCAATCATAATTCCTGCATATAGGGCATCTGCCTCTACAGGCCTCAGCTTTAGATTGCCTCCAATATACTGCAATACCTCGGCTACCATCTCACAGGTCGAGGATGCATAAGGTTCAATATAAGAAAGCGCTGCATTATCGATGGCTTCATTGGTCTGCCTGTGATGATCAAAAATTACAATAGTTCTGGCATAATCCAATAGCTCTGCAAATTCCAGAATACTGGGTCGGTTAACATCTACTATTACCAGAAGTGTGTTGATATCCACAATCTCCTTAGCTTGATCATTCTTTATAAACATGTCCTCTTCATAGTCTGGATTACCGACAAAACGGTTCATCATAGGCCTAAGTGAAGTTGTAACCTCATTAATAACGATATGTGCTTTCTTATTCATGGTCTTAGCTATCCGGTAAATACCGATGGCTGCTCCGAAGGAATCCACATCACCGATTTTATGACCCATTACTACAATCTTGTCCTTACCCTCCACGAACTCTCGGAAAGCATGTGCTTTCACGCGGGCTTTCACACGAGTACTCTTCTCGACCTGAATACTCTTTCCTCCATAGTAGGATATCTTTTCTCTATCCTTAACGACAGCCTGATCACCGCCTCTTCCAAGTGCAAGATCAATGCCTGCTCTCGCATATTCATATCCGGTCATATAGCTGTCTGCATTTACTCCGAGTCCGATGCTAATCGTTACAGCCATCTCATTTCCTATATTGACATTTCTAACTTCCTCTAGAATAGAAAACTTGTTGCTTTGTAGGACGGACAGATACTTTTGTTGAAACACGAAGAAATATTTGTCCTTCTCCAGCTTCTTAATCACAGCGTCTATGCCCTGCATATATTTATTGATTTTCCTATCAACCAGAGCGGTAAGCAGAGAGCGTCTTACTTCATCGCTGCTCTCCAATGCCTCCTCATAATTATCTATATATAGCAAACCAACTATCTGTTTCTGTTCCTTATTTTCTCTAAGTAATGCGATAATCTCCGTCTCATCGAAAAGATACATAGCAATCAAAGCATTTTTCGTATTCCATGCACTTTCAGTGTCAGTAAAGTTCCAATTGGCATCGTCTTCAAAATCCGGTGCAATTACCTTACGCAAAAGTATACGGTAATTCCTGCCATTAAATACAACATGCATTACCTCGTCCCCCTCTGACTTAGGGAAGGTATCCTCGGTTATCTCAGGAAATATATTAGAAATGGAGTGTCTGGCCGCTTTCTTCTCCTGAATAATATCCATGAATTCATTGTTACCCCACTGCAATCTTCCCTCAATATCAAGAATTGCATAGGGAAGGACCAACTCCTTCAATAATCTTTTCTGGATCTGTCCATAATCCATAGCATAACGTACAAATTCAGAGGCTATTTTATGTCGTTTTAAATAAAATAGTGAAATAGCCATTACAAAATACGCCAGTACAAAGGCCGATAATACCATACCTGCGTCCTTATTTATGACATAAACACTCAGGTTAGCACACATTAAGAAACCGGTCAGTAGGACCGGCCATAAAAGATATCCTCTTAATGAACCGTTTAGTCTCATACGTTTGCCCATAGTATAACTCCTTTTTTGCCGGCATTTTTGATTCCGGCGACATATAGCCATATTAATTTTGAGGTCAAGTTATATTATAGCATTCTTCAAGCTGTATTTAAAGATTAATTTAAAAAGTAAATTAAAGATGTGTTAAAAGTTGCCAAAATGCATCAGGGTTAATGCAGAAATCAAAATTAAGATCACTGAACATCTTCTCTTCTCACGACCGTAACTCCAGTATTGATATATTCAGGTCCGGTATCTCGTCCAAGTATGGCTGCTATGGCTTGAGCCATTCCGAGATATCCCATAGTATAAGGGTTTTGGTCTATGATTGCTTCTAGGTTTCCATCAATGAGCAACTGTGTCATGATTTCCGTTTTATCAAAGCCAATAGCAATATATTTATTATTAAATGTCCTGTTTGCATAGCCAACACCTATAGTGGTACCTTCACTTGTTCCAAATAAAGCTACCAAGTCCTCATTATCATTGATCATTTGCTCAGTTGCTTCCTTAATAAGCTCAGGATTATCTGTTTGCGAATATATTGTCCCAAGAATATTAAATTTTGCGTCTTTTTCAAGAGTTTCCCTGAAGCCCATCTCGCGTAACAGTGTATTCTCTTTGTTGGCCAAATTGACAATACCGATAGAACCGCTATTAATTTCATTCTCTTCCAAAATCGCTAACAATGTTTCTCCTGCTAGAACTCCGGCATTATAGTTATCTGTTGCCAAGGTCGTTAATGCTTCTTCGTATGCCGCAGTATCCACATAAATTATCTTAACGCCTCTCGCTTTAGCATCCTCTATAGCCCTTGATATCCACTTAGGGTCATCTGCTGCAACTAACAGTGCATTAGCACCTCTATCCACCGCTTTATTGATGATTTCAATTTGTTTATGTATATTTCTCTCCTCCGGGGCATCCCAAATATAGTTTACATCTACAAGAGAGGCCATATCTGCTGCTCCTTGGTTTATAGTATCCCAGTATTGAAACCCTTTATCAGTAGTTATTAAGTAAACTGTGTAATTTTTAATCTCTGAAAGGGATGTTTGTGTAGTATTCAGAATACATTTTTGATGCCATATAATAAAAAGTAACAATGCTAATGCTATTATAGAAACGTCTAGAATCAGTTTTTTTCTCTTCAACCTAACCTTCCTTCCTAAAGCTCTTGACTTAAAGGCTTTCAAATACCTCTATATCACATCAATATATATAATGTATATTCCTTAAGAAGTAGATAAAATTCTCCTTTTTTGCTTCTGTTTTTATTCTTAAATCACAAAAAGACCGCTACATAAACTAAAAGTCTATATA
>DATESP010000002.1:0-2470 GCA_035270645.1 Mobilitalea sp.
ACAATTCGTTCTATATTCAATGAGGAATCATAGTAGCCATATTCCCTACCATTGGAACCATTCAGTTCTTCGTTGTAATACTCCTCAATTCCGAAATACCCTGTGTTATCTGCAGAGGTAAATCCTATAACATCACAAGCAAGAGTATCAAAAGGATAGCTCCTGACGTATTCTTCTTCAAACCAGAGGCTCTTAATGCCCGAATCTTTTTTCGTCATAAGTTCTTTAAACGCTGATACCTCAGGAAATTTCAAATTTTTTGCCAGAATAACGTATTGGCTTTCTGCTCTTTCTGTAAGGATTTCTTGGACTGTCACCGGATCAATTCCGAAATTAGCCTTAAGTGCATCCAGTGTTTGGACTATGAACTCCGAATTCAATTGGAGGTTCTTCGGGTCCAATATCAGGCGGTACTGTAACTCGCTGCGGGCAAGAACTGTTCCGTTACGATCCAGAATGTCACCTCTTTTATACGGCAGCACTGCACTGACATATGATTGTCTAGATAATACCTGCTTCGCATAACGGTCACCATCTGTCTGCATAATATAAATCAATCTACCTATCAGACCTACTAGCAGCACAGTAATAACACAAAAAACAAGCAATAATCTTGCTTGCATTCGTGATGTGAATTTCTTTATAATTTTTTCAAATGTTTTTGCCATAGCATTGTACCCCGTCCGCTTTTGCAAGATTTTATTCCGGAATGTCCATATACTGTCTGACGTAGTCATCGTCACTGCTCTGATAGGTAATAACTGTGTTATTATTCGGATATACCATCCCGAGCTCTCCGACAGCTACCTCATATATATAATCCAGATTATACGCCGCATTAATCTGCTCATATGCAGCATCATTTTCATTTCTTAAAGAGGTCAGCGAATGTTCCTTTGTAACGATGTTCTTCTGCATCTGTCTTACCTCATACTGTAACTTAAGAAATTGCACAGAGAAGAATAAGGTGGCTACAATTGCCATCGAAAGTACAAACATGGAGGCCATACTAATACCTGATAAAGCGATCGGATGCCTCTGAACTTCTCTTTTAGTAGAAGGTTGTCTTGCGGGGGATGACTGGCGCCCAGGAGAAGGCATTCTTCTTGGAGAAGTAACCTCATAATCCGATTCTTCTCTTTCAATATTCGGTACAGCATTTAATTTACGTGCTGTATTTCCCTGTATATAGCTTGTCCTAGTATTTTCATATTGATTTCGTCTGTTATTAGCCTCCATGCAATAATCCTCCCTTAAGCTCAATTATGTTATTTATATCTGTCTGTACTTTTGTCTGCTATCACCAGGTTTAGTTCCGATGATATATACTGTGATTATTCTGTCTGTTGATTCTATTGCTTTATTTATCTTCTATTGCTTTATTTATCATCTTTTGCTTTTTCAAATACTCTCAATTTTGCACTTTTTGACCTCTTATTATATTCCAGCTCCTCCTCAGATGGAAGAATTGGTTTTCTGGTAATCACCCTACCTTTTGGTATTTTACCGCATATGCACACCGGAAAACTTGGTGGGCAGGTACAGGGGTTTTCATTTGTCCGAAAACAGGATTTTACGATACGATCCTCTAGAGAATGAAAGGTAATAATACATAATCTTCCCTCCGGTGCTAACAAATCTAGCATATCAAAAAGTGTATTCTTAAGGACCTCCAATTCTCCATTCAGTTCAATTCGTATAGCTTGGAAGGTTCTCTTGGCTGGGTGTCCAGTTCCTGCTCCAACTCTAAGCTTCATCGGGATAGCGGCCTTAATCGCCTCTATTAGTTCAAATGTTGTCTCAATCGGTTTTTCATTTCTTACTCGGACGATATGTTTTGCAATGTTTCTAGCAAAATTATCTTCTCCATAATCCCTTATAACTCGGTAAAGCTCCATCTCACTATAATCATTTATGATATCCCTTGCAGTCCTTACATTTCTCGTATCCATACGCATGTCAAGGGGTGAATCCACTTTATAGGAAAACCCACGCTCTGGAGTATCTAGCTGATAGGAAGAGACTCCAAGGTCTAGTAGAATTCCATCAACATGGGTAATATTTAGCTCCTTCAGTACGTTCTTCATATTGCTGTAATTGCTTCTTACGATTGTTACTTTATCACTGTAAGGAGCCAGTTTCTCACTCGCAGCTTTTATTGCTGCTTCATCCTGATCAATCCCGATCAGTCTTCCAGCTGTTAGTAATTCAGCAATCCTAAAGGAATGTCCTCCACCACCTAAGGTTCCATCTACATAGATGCCCTCAGGCTTAATATCTAAATTACTAATTACTTCCTCTAATAGAACTGATTTATGTTCAAATGCCATACTTCCTCCACAATGCCGGTTTTAGGTTAAAAGTTAATCCCGTATTCCGACATACGCTCAGCAATAGCATCTACATCGTCATAATCGTTATTGCTATCCCAGCGCTCCTTACTCCATATCTCTATCTTGTTCAATACTCC
>DATESP010000003.1:0-12871 GCA_035270645.1 Mobilitalea sp.
TAGAGTAAAGGGGTGAGATTTTGCATGAGGATCACGAATTGATGGAGCTGGTAAAGCAGGGAGATAAGCTTGCTTATGAGATGCTGGTACATAGATACCGTAAAACAGGAATCGCCTTCGCTTACAGTATTATAAGGGATGAATATCTCGCAGAGGATATAGTCCAGGATTGTTTTGTTCAGATATATATACGGCGTGAACAATATCGAAGCATCTATACATTTAAGACCTACCTGTTTACCCTAATTAGAAATCGCTCCATTGATTATTATAGGAGGGAAAAACATAATCAGAACATAGAAAATATCGATCCTAACTTGCTCTGCAGTGTGGAAAGCATTGAAAACACAATTATCGAGAGGGAAAGTATCAGACATATTCATGAACAGATGGAGCAGCTGAAGGGTGACTATAAGCAGATATTATACCTTTATGCTGTTGAGGATTTAAGCTATGAGCAGATTGCTAAGGTAATGCGGCAAACTAAGGCACAGGTAAAGATTAAGTTATATCGTGCAAGACAGAAATTGAAGCTTTTGAGAGAAGGAGGGGAATGTCTTGAGAAGTGAAAAGGAATTTGTGAAAGCTATGTGGCAGCAGATTGATATACAGGAGCAGTATGTACTTGAAAATGAAAAAGCACGTCAGATATATAGAAAGTTAGCTATAAGAAATACTATATTGGTAATTGCTTTAGTTCTTGTATGTAGTACTATAATGTTCTTTCTCAGGCAATATATATCCTCGTACATCTATATCATAGCATTCATTGTGATTGTAATTGCATATCTGGTGGAGACACGTGAGAACTCAGCAGTGTAGGATAATAGAAAATGCCAATAGGTATAAAGCAACTGTGATTAAGCTTATGCCGGTGTATTCCAGATGTGAAGGATACATTAAGCACAAACTAAATTTAAATGGAAGGAATAGATGTTGACATGGAGATAAAAATAGAGCACTTATCAAAAAGTTTCGGCAATAAGAAGGCATTAGATGATGTCACCCTTGTAGTTGGGGAGGGAATGTTTGGCCTTTTGGGAAAAAACGGTGCAGGAAAAACTACTTTAATGAGAATTTTAACAACTCTACTAAACAAGACTGAAGGACAGGTTGATGTTTGCGGTATTCCGATAGGAAGAGCAGGCGAAATCAGAAAAATTGTAGGATATCTGCCACAGGAATTTTCTGTCTATCCTAAAATGAAGGTAGGGGAGGCCCTGGATTACCTGGGAATCTTATCGGGGATGGAGAAGAAGGAACGTAGGGAGGCCTGCACAAGAGTACTTGAGGAGGTAAATCTTTCGGATTGTCGAAATATGAAGGTAAAAGCTTTATCTGGCGGTATGAAACGGAGACTTGGAATAGCACAGGCAATTCTCCATAATCCCAAGGTCTTAATAGTCGATGAGCCAACTGCCGGACTTGATCCTCAGGAGAGAATCCGTTTCCGTAATCTCCTATGCGAGATAGCCTCAAATCGGATTGTCATGCTATCCACGCATATCGTTGAGGATATCCAATCAACCTGCGAAAATATTGCACTCCTGGATCATGGAAAGCTTTGGTATCAGGGAAGTGTCCAAGATTTAATTGAATCAGCTAAAAACCATGTATTTACAGCAACAGTTGCAAGGGATCAAGTAGACCAGTTAAAGAAACAATATATTTTAACTGGAATGACAGGCTTTGGCAATGATGTAAATGTAAGGCTTCTAGCTGAGGGAAAGCCATTTACCGATGCTCTTCTATGTGAACCTACGATGGAGGATGCCTACATGCTCTGCATTAGCAAGAAACAGGCTTTAACAAAGGACGGAACCGATAATGATACGGGAGGTGTTGGATATGATTTTTAATATGTACCTCAAGGAATGTAAAATAATTAGTAGAAGTATTATTTACTATGCATTTATAATTATTTTGGTACTATTTTATAAATCGCAGTATTCCAACGATACCTCATCGAGTATCAAACAGGCAGCAACGGGTAATAGGGTCGTGAGCGAGTCCGATAATTATAGATGGTTGAATCCCATGGTAGAACCTAAGGAAACGGATATTACATATGGTAAAAAGAGTGCTGAGATACCTGAACAGGTTATTCCTAGAGTGACTAACATACTATATAGTGAATATCTGGAGAATAGCTTCTCATATTATCCATATGGTTTTATAAAACATAAAAAACTGAAGGAAAGCGAACTTTCCAAGGTAGATGATATATTCAAGGAAATTACAGGGAAGACCATTATCGAGGTTAATAATGAAATACACGAATTATATTTAGAAGGCAATAATTCCTATGAATTACCAATTAGAGAAGAGCTTACCTATGAAAGATTTAAAGAACTCATGACAGAGATAGAGGAGATGATAGGGCCTGGGTGTGTATATTCTGATTTAAGTCGTTTTGGTACGGAAGAAGTGACCTTTGAGGAGGCAAAAGAAGAATATAGGGAGCTGGTAGAAGATGACCGGTTTAGTAATGCTTTTGCCAGGCTTTTTAGCGATTATATAGGAATTATGCTTGCTATCTTTCCCGTCTTTGTTGTAACAGCTCACACCCTTAGGGATAGAAAGTCCAAGATGCAGGAGCTAATATTCTCTAGGAAAGCATCTTCTGCAGCTATAATTGGAGCTAGATACCTGGCGCTAACCACTATGATGTTTGTACCTGTACTAATTCTCGCAATAGTATCCACGGTTGGGATAATGAATGTAGCACATTCTTTAGGTCTTTCCATTGATTATTTTGCATTTATTAAATATTCCTTTGTATGGTTACTTCCGACTTTAATGGTAACTGCAAGCGTAGGCTATCTAATCGCTGAACTTACACAGAGTGCAGTCGGTATCGTCGTACAGGGAGCCCTATGGTTTATCAACCTGTCCATGACGCCATTAGTGGGAGGGTATGGTTTCAGCTTGATACTACGACATAATACACTAGGCAAATATAGTATTTATCATTCACGAATCAGTGAGATTATAGTTAATCGAGGTTTCTATTTATTAGTATCGTTTGGTTTAGTGGCTATTACGGTAATAGTATATAACCTAAAGAGGAGAGGAAAGTGGTATGCCAAAAGAAAAAATCGCAAGATATCTTAAGATTACCGAGAAGAATCTAAGCATAACTCTTATAATAAATGTATTTATGTCGCTTATGTTTCTTATGATAATTCCAATTTTCTTTGGTATCAATGATCTTGAAAGAATAGACTCATTAAAGATATTGGAGCAATTTGTATCAATTATTGGAATCATCCTACTTACTCCAATCTTCCGTCCAGAGGGAAATAAGGATATCCGTGAGGTAATCGAATCTAAATATACCTCACAGACGGCAATTTATATCCTTCGGATACTTATGTCAGTCGTTACGATATTACTACTGATCTGGTGCTTTTCAGCTTGGATGGAGGCGAATAGAAGTGTAATAATAATGTGGGATTATGTAATGGGCACCTTTGCCACTGCCATGTTCCTAGGGAGTTTGGGGTTATTAGTCTATGCAATATCTGACCAGCTTATCTTAAGCTATCTGTGCACTGGTGGGTATCTGATATTTAATTTGTTTACCGGCAGCAGATATGTGGGGAAATTCTATCTCTATTCTATGATGAGAGGTAGCATGGAGGAGAAATACTGGTTGCTTGGTGCCAGCGTACTGATGCTTGTGATAACCTTATTTGTAAAGTATATAATAAGTAAGTTAAGGTGAGTAGATTGCATTAAATAAAAAAGCTGTCTTGTGATGGTTCTACAGAAAGAATAGTGTTTATCGATAATTATTCGCTCTGATTCTGGCATTTACCGGTATTGTTATTACATGTTGAAGTGGTTTCCATACGAGAAGGGCTAAGGAGAAATCCACCATGCTATGGATGAAGGTTCCTACTCCAACCAGAAGCAGGACAGAAACAACATAACCGCTCGAATAAACTTCTTCAGCCATTCCCATACTATAATAGAAAATTGTAACGACAATTACCTCTGCTAAGGCATGTATAATGGAAATAAACAGAGAGAAGAGAGTTCCGCTTTTCGTAGAGCGCAACAGGTTTCCGTTCTTCTTAAGCATGTAAGCACCGATTCCGGCAAATAGTAAATGGCTGAAGGCTTGAACTATCTTAGCCTTAGAGGATATGCAGGATCAAAGATGGAACCTATCTTGATTGCATAGGAGGACTTATCTACAATATCCTGGTCAGTGACATAATGAACATCCAGTAGGCCATCTGATTTATATCCTGTCTTCAAGTAATTAATCTCTGACAGAGCCATACTCCATCCGTTCAGCCAGGTATCTAGTTTTTTCCTCTGAGCTTCAGTCCCTGTAAAATGTATTAGTAGATCAATGTCGCTATTTAATCTAGCCGTACAGCTATTTGTACTTCCAAAGAGATAAATTCCCTTAATATCATAGGCTTCCATGTCAACTAAAGAGGCAATCTGTTCAGCCATAAAGTGACGCCATTTCCATCCTTGGTCGTCTTTCTCATCCTGTTGGCTTTCTAAGTCTGCACTAACTTGATTAGTTTTCATCGCGGAGGAAGTTGGATTTTCAAGGTAAGCCACCGCCTTCTCCAAATCTGCATTCATCAATATGATAAGCTCTTTACCAAAGAAGTTCTGCTCTATTGTAATTACCTTTACTACATCACTTAAAGCAGAGAAGCTAGGAAGAATATCAACTAAAGAGTTCTTCGTTGCCCTAAAGAAGGCATCATTGAATATAGTATCCTTATCCTCCGGATATAGGGGGAGATACTTGATGTTTTCCTCTACAAGGTCCTGGAAGAAATGGGTACCAAAGGATAATTCGGGTTGATACCTGGATTGTTTCCTGGCTACTTCAATTAGCATGGCTGTATTGTTGATATCGGAATAAGCAACAGGTACTCCAAGCTTGATATCTCCGCGGCTGCCCCAGCGGCCAGGTCCCACTAATATGAAGCTCTTCCTGGGCAGAATCCGGTTTATCTCACTGATTGCATTACCTACACTAACTAACAAATCATGCTCTTCTAATTTAGAGTATTCAATTGGGTTAACATATACAACAGTCTTAATACCGGTTAGCTTGCCGTTTGATACATATTTATGAGCTGTAAATACAGTGCTTTGAGTTGGTATATTCGAAGGTATTGCAACCGGAGCATTATCATGGTTACGGCTTTGCGGGCGGCATTGAAGTAAATAGATATGCTCGCCGTCACTGGCGAATTCAATATCTACGGCGTAACCCAGCTTATTCTTTAGTAATGCAAGGATTGAATAAATCTGTTTTAAGAAAGGGGTCTTCTGCATCAATCCATCAAAGGTAATAATTATGTTATCATTTTGAAAATCCGTTGTGAACCTATTAGTCTCTCTTATGAAGTCATTCTGCAGGACAGAGGTTAACTGATTAATATAAGGAAGACTATCTCCGAACTCTTTAATGACCTGGTAAATGGGTAGCACTAAGAATTTCTGGTTTTCCAAATCAATTACATCCATATATTGAGGAGAATATTTCTGCAGCTCCAGTGGAGAGTGATTGACACGGAGATTTGGTTGACCAGGGGAGATAAGAATAGGGAAATCCTCACCTATGCGGTCAACAGCCCTTGTACCAAGGCCCATTACCATCCGTAATAATCCGTCTTCACGACGAATTCGCGGAGACCAGCGGAGCTCGTTATTACTAAAGGCAACTCCTGCAAATAGAGGAAAATAGTATGACCCGACCTTACAGCCCACGACTTCCTGAATCATTATTCCCATTTCCTCAGAACAATCAAGCAAATTACGTTCCTTTCGGTATTGAATGGAATCTGCATTAAATAGTGAAGCATATACCTCAAGAATACCTTCGGTTAATTGCTTCAGTCGTTCGGGTTTAGTTCCTGTATTAGTGATGAACAGACTCTTGTATTTTCCTGAGAAGGCGGAGTCGACCTGATCCTCAAGCAAACTGGAGGATCTGATAATCAGAGGCTTATCCGTGCAGATGTCCAAAAGCTGACTAAGTTCATTTAGTACATAGGGGGACATCTTTGAATTCTTAAGCATTTGAATAATTCTTGGATAACTGGTGCGGATATCTATGAGATCACGATATTTATGTTCGTTTAACTCATCCAATCCATTATTTTCAATTAGGTAACTGAGCTCATCCGATGAGATATACCAGGTTCTTGGAATAGTAATGTTGGAAAATTCAGGAAATTCATTCTGATGGGCTTCTAAAATTTGATTTGCAAGAAAAAAGCCGGTACCCTTACCACCTATTTTGCCGATGCTTTTTGGCGAACAGATAAAGGTATCCAGAAGCTTACCAAAGGCTTCAATACTGATGTGCTTTTGGACTTGTGATATAAGCTTGGGATTATCTGTTAAGAAACGACGAGTCAATTCTGCCTTTAGCCACCTTGAAGTCGCATCACTCGACATCTCGTTGTTCTGAACTGCTTTTATATATTGTGATAAAGCCTGGGATATCTTCTTAACATCGGAATCCTTCTTATCTACGATTTTAATGAGTTCGTAGGTCTTCCCCTGATATACCCATAGGCTGATATATTCGTAAATTTGAGAATCATCAAGATTTTTTGTCGCACTTTGGAACAGAATCCTGCTTAGGCGGATCGTATCAACTGCGGGCAGGGTTTCCAAAGGGAAGTTTATTTCACCTTGGATGTCATATTTTACCCAGTCCATCTCATTATAGATATTTATGACCAGATTGGGGTTGGTACCGGCTAAGAGCCCGAGCATCTTCTCGCAGACATAGAGGAGCATCTCGTGGTCTGTTTTCTGTAGAAGGTCAACTATAGCCTCCCAGCGATTCCTGAAATTATTGGAGGAATTTCTTCTATCTACACTATCAGAAATTCTTCTAGCTATAGTATTTAAAAGGCGAATTTCCTGATCCAGAAAGACAATCTCTTCCTTTGGAAATGTATTCTTTGGGTACATTACCTTAATAAAACCACGAGTTTCGCCATTGACAAAAATAGCAGATCCTAATTCATCCCTGCTATCAATGACAGGCTTTTCACAGTAGAGCTGTCCGTCAAAATCAATAGCTACCGTACAGGCATTAATATTGCGAAAACCCAATGGTATAATAGCTGCTATTTTAAGTAAGCTGTCTGATAGAATTGTACTTTGTAAAGCTTCATCAATCAAGTAAAGGCATTCTAGTTCCTTGGCACGTTCCACTAAAACAACTTTAGGTATGTTTTTATAACGATTCAAATAGCATATCCTCCTTTACCAGAACATCAAATAAGCAAAAATACCCACGACTAAGGTCGTGGGTATTCTTGCAGGTTATATTATATCCAACCGCGAAGTTTTACTGCCTCAGCAACACGATTAATAGCTATTACATATGCAGCATCACGCATATAGATGCCTTTTTCCTGTGAAAGCTTATGAACAGCCTGGAAAGCAGCTGTCATCTTCTGATCTAACTTCTCAAGAACTTCTTCCTTAGGCCAGAAATAATTCATGTTACATTGTACCTGTTCAAAGTAACTGCAGGTAACTCCGCCAGCATTACAAAGGAAATCAGGTACAAGATAGATGTTTCTTGCTTTGATCAATTCATCACTATCTGGGGTAGTAGGTCCATTAGCACCTTCACAGATAACTTTTACCTGTTTGCTGACCTTTGCCATAGCAGCAGGAGTAATCTGATTCTCCAATGCACAAGGAAGTATGATATCAACATCCTGGGCAATCCATTCATCACCTGGCAAAAGTTCACAGCCCATAGCTACTGCCTTCTGTTTATCTATGGTTCCAAAGGAATCCTTGATTGATGCCATCTGTTCAACATCAATGCCATTTAAATTACGGAATGTATAGGATTTCTTATCCTGGTTATCCCAGCTAGAGATAGCAACAATCTTACCACCCATAGCGGTATATAAACGTGCAGCATATTCGGCAACATTACCAAAGCCTTGTAGACTGGCGCTTGTTTTGGTAATATCAATATTTAACGCATTCAAAGCTTCTCTTAGGGTGTAGATAACACCGTAGCCTGTAGCCTCGGTGCGTCCCAGAGAACCACCCATTCCAACAGGTTTTCCTGTAATGGCACCGGGATAATGACCGCCATGAATAACTTCATATTCATCCATCATCCAAAGCATATGCTGACCATTAGTCATAACATCGGGAGCAGGAACATCTGATACGGGTCCGAAATTCTTAGCCATTTGTCTTACAAATCCACGGCATAATCTTTCTTGTTCACCCTTTGATAAGTTGTGAGGATCACAGATGATTCCACCCTTAGCGCCCCCTAAAGGGATATCTACAACAGCACATTTCCATGTCATCCATAGAGATAATGCCCTTATGGTATCTATAGTTTCTTGAGGATGGAAACGAATACCGCCCTTTGCAGGACCGCGTGCATCATTATGCTGTATTCTATAACCATTAAAAATTTTAGTCGTTCCATCATCCATTTTAACAGGAATGGTAAAATGAAATTCGCGGCTAGGTTGGCGTAGCAGTTCACGAATAGGTTGATCCAAACCAATTAGATCGGCTACATGGTCAAACTGTGATTGAGCTGTTACGTAAGGATTGTAAGATTCATGACTCATTTTTTTCCCTCGCTTTATATGTTTTCATTTCATATATACCATACTTTTGTATGGTAATGTATTGAAAAGTCTAAATATATTATACTTTTATTACGTCAAATGTCAACATTTTCGATGGATAATAGTATACACATTTTTGATGAATAATAGTAGAGAATCTACTACAGTCTATATTATCATAAGTAACCTATTAATTCTCACATGACCTTATACTTTGACTCTACCATCAATACGATTTTTATCAATTTTCTCTGTCTCGATATGATGCTTTATGTAATAAACAGCAGCCACTATAATAAGAAAACCAGTCATGCTCAATAACTGTTGAGCAAATATTTTCCTTCCGAACAGTTCGAGTGGATACTTCTGAAGGTGACTTAAGATTACTCCTCCCAAGACGGAAACCAGAAATCCTAGGATACCGGAGACCGAGGAGGTAATAGTCAACCAGACCATACGTTTCTCGCTCTTAAAATAGTCCAATTGTACTCCGAAGAGCCCAATGCCAACAAATGCCCAGGCGGTGGAAGAGAAGAATGAGCTGAGGAGCTGCATTGGATAAGCATTTCCAGGCACAGTAAAAGCGGTAGATAGAAAACTAAGGCCCAGTGCAAATAGGGTAAATCTTAATAATTTCGCCATTCCATATTTATCCGCTAGTTTTCCTAGTTTTGGAGTAATATAGATACGATAAAGATTAGCTAAAAAGGCTACAAGCATTATAAAGGTATAGGGTAGCTTTAGGTCGTTAATTTGGTAACTGGCTGTAAAGGGAGTACAGATATAAAAGGCAAAGGTAAAGAAACATTGTACACTAAAGGCTTTACGAAATTTACGATTTTGAAAGGCAGTCTTTAGTTCGGTAAATATACCAGGTTCACTCGACAAGTCCGCCTTGCTAATGCTGCGAGCCTTATTGGCTAGCCTTCCGTGCATTTCTTTGCCATCATCATTGACATATGAGAGCTTCGGTTCCTTCATTTTTGAGAGGGATATTACATTAATTAAAGTAAGAATGAAAATGATTATACTAATAATTATGAAACCGGTTTCGATATTTCGCTTCTTAAAATAGTCTAGAATTAAACCACCAACTAGCATGGTACTGGAAACCAGGAAAACAGCCACAGAGTCCTTAATGGAGAAATATTTACCCCTTAGGCGGCTGGGAACAAGGCTGGCAATCCAATCCTGTGAAGCAGGCAAACCAACCTGTACAAAAAACTGGCCAACAAAATATAGGATTACTATGAGAAAAGAACTCTGGGAGCTGCTAATGGACAACAATGGAATCAAATAAATTATCGCAAAAAGGATACGCTGAGAGGCTGTAGCGCAGACTAGAAGTTTATACTTTTTAATTTTTTTTATGTAGTTCATCAAGAACAGCTGCGAAAGTGCTGCAAAGCTGACCAGTGAGGTAATAATACCTATATTGGCATCTGAGATTCCATTGTGGGACATTAAGGTGGCCAAGAAAGTACCGCCGGCCAGCTGTACGATCGTCTGCGCAGCACTGTCAGCTGTTGTATAGTAAATACGGCTTTTCTTATAATCTTTCTTTGTCTCTGGTAAAGCCATGAAATAAATTCTTCTCATCTGTCCCATAAGGTATCGATGGATAAACATAACATTGTTTAACATATCGGGTAGAACCTCCATTATTCAGGCACGTATCAGCACTTGATACAATTGGTGCAAATCTAATTCGAGCTATAGTATTGTTGATTTCACCACATTATAATGGATTAATCGATATAACTCAATGGATAATCTTATGAATATATATTATGTAAATTCGCTAGATTTCCTTATATACAGCCCTTGTGTGTTTGACGATTAGATAATATAATTAAGAAATGATAAATACATAAAACATATATTGCTGATACCGCTAGACGGCATCATATCAAAAAGTGTGATATTTGAATTTTTGCGTGGCAATTATGTGCCTAAGGAGTGTTAAATCATAGATTATCTCATATAAAGTTTGCAGATTTTGAAGAAAGGCATGGTGATAATAATGAGATTAGTATCTGAGAACTTGAATATATTACAAATAGCGGAGTCCGGACAATGCTTTAGGATGAATAAAATAGATGAAAATAAGTATAATCTGATTGCCTACGGAAGATACTTAGAAATTATCCAATCAGGCAGAAATGAGTTTGAGCTGAGCTGTAGTGAAGAAGAGTATCAACAAGTATGGAGAAATTATTTTGATCTAGACTATGATTATGGCAGTATCATAAATGCCTTAACTGAAGGAGAGGATGAATTCTTAAAAAGTGCAGCAGAGTATGGCAATGGGATCCGAATCCTTCAACAGGAGCCCTTCGAGATGCTTATTAGCTTTATCATTTCCCAGAATAAAAATATTCCCTCCATCAAGAATTGTATTGAACGGATATGCGAAAAATATGGAGACAGAAATGTTAATCCTGAGAATAATGTAGTTTACTATACATTTCCTCTTCCTAAGCAACTTGTCAATGCCACGCAGGAGGAGCTAAGGGAATTAAAGCTGGGATATCGGGATGAGTACATCCTGGGTGCAGCCAGAGCAGTGGTTGAAGGAAACATAGATCTTAACGCGCTGAAGGCTTGCAGTCATGAAGAAGCGGTAGTTATATTGAAAGGACTCAAAGGTATAGGCGATAAGGTGGCAAATTGTGTTTCACTTTATGGTTTGCATCATATAGAAGCATTTCCTATCGACGTATGGATTTCTAAGGTGTTAGTTGAGATATATAATAATAATTTTAACGTAGACCTATACAAAGGCTATGCGGGAATTATACAGCAATATATGTTCTACTACATACGGGCAGTAAATGGTGCCAGAGCTTGAGATTTACATTTCAATAAAAGCCTTACGCTAAACGGAGCATTTTAATAAAGAAGGGAAGTATCAAATTAATTTAAAAAGAACAAAATTCATGAATTGCCACTAACTTAAACGAACGATATATGATGAGCTGAATAATAACATTCGGCTACGGAAAAAATAATTCTGAGAAATATATCTCAATTTTTGAAAGGTGGGAAAAACATGGATAATAATAGTAATAGAGGCAATGACAAGCGAGAGGAAAATGAAAGAAGAGCTGACCATCTGGTGAACCTTGTAGAGAAGAAGACCAGGACCGAGCGTCACTTAGAGGAGCATTCTGATATCTCCTCTTCACAAGAAAATATTGAACATGTAAAGGAATTACAGCAGGATCGGCAGGTAGAAATAGATAATCTGAAGAATATACTTGCCAAAGGAGAGAAAAGTAATAATAATCAGATTGAAAACACTGAAAAACGTTTTGTATATACAGAGGGATATCTGAACCATAATGCAGACCATATGGATAGAGAAGCCTTTAAGAATGCTATGGAAAGACAGAGACATCGTAAGGAGGAGCTGGATTCTATGAAATAGATACTGAATCTAGTGAAAAATGGATCGCCCAGATAAATTATTCTGCTGGCGATCCATTTATAATTTGAAGCTTATGCTTTACGTTTCAATACTACGATTTTCTTGATATAGGTACCTAAGGTAAGGTAATTGCAGTCACCTGATACGTCGTAAGTCAATTATTAGCTTCCAATATTTAACGATATATATATTGACTATCTAATCCTTAATAAGTATAATTCAAATAAGAAAATACATTAATTTCATAATCGAAAGCATTGTGGAGGGTGGATATGAAAATCGGTGAAGTCGGATTATTATCTAATGATGTTGTTAGACTCGCAAACTTTTACAAATCATTTCTTGGTACTGATAATGGAAGTAACGATAATGTACATCAAACAATAATTGCCGAAGAAACCATGTTAACAATTTATAATGATAATTCAATAAAGAATAATAACAATCAGAATATATGCCTTGCATTTACTGTAACAGATGTTGATGAGGAATATAATAAGCTTTTAGATTTAGGTGTAGAAATAATTGAAATACCGACAACACGCCCATGGGGTACAAGAAATATGAGCTTCTACGACCCTGACAGAAATATAATTTATTTACGAAAAATCAACGATTAATTAAGAATGTGAAATTAATAGGGGGTAGACTATGTGGGAGTATAGAACAGAAACATTTGGTACAACTTTTAGCACCAAAAAATCTTTGAAAAGAAAATGCGATGCTGTTTTAGAGAAATGCGGAAATGAGGGTTGGGAGTTAGTTAATTTTCAATGTGCTGGAGCGATGGGTGAAATGATGATATTAGTATTTAAAAGAGTCA
>DATESP010000004.1:0-6881 GCA_035270645.1 Mobilitalea sp.
ACAAAGTGCAAAAAGAGCACTTTGGCGCATGAAGTTCTCGGGTTTTACTTGCGTAAAACACCTCGCGCTGACCAACGAGTGAACAGTAACCTTATCTTTTCTCGTCTATAAGGATACCAGCAAGTTCCCACATCTTCTCAAGCATTTCTAAAGATTCTTCTGGAGGGATTTCACGTATTACTTCCTCTGTATCTTTATCAAGTACTTTAATGGATACTCTTCTGGTCTCCTCATGATAGGAAAACTCACATCTGGTCTTATGCATTTTCAGCTTGTTATTTGCTCTTGATATTGCATTAATGATCTGTTTAGCCGAAGCCTCTGAATCCTTCTGTCCCGTACCCTGCTCATTCTGGTAGTTTCCTGAGGATTTTGGGGTAGCCATTATATCAGAAATATTGATATTCGGTACTCCGGCTTCCTGCACAGGAGCTACCTTTGTCCTATTCTCCGGATTTATTGCCAAACGCGAACTGCCACTATAAGTATTCCCGGAAATTACTTCTATTGCCATTATCATACACCTCCGTGTGCTTTGCTTCTTTTCTGGGTTATTAGTTTCTAATGCTGATTGCCATCCTTGACTTCCATAATTTCAGCATTCTTCTAATTTATATATCGGTTAAAACCAAAAAAAGTTTATACCCCTACTGAAACAGTTTTTTCAATGCTTTGTCGGTAACGGTTGAGCCTGCTGCCTTTTTATTAGATTCCTGTATCTGCAAGTATATCTCTTTACGGTAAATAGGTACCGACTTTGGTGCGGATATTCCAATTTTGATTTGATCACCCTTTACTTCCAATACAGTAATCTCAATATCATTTCCTATAATAATAGATTCATTTACTTTTCTTGATAGGGCTAACATTATGCATCCCCCCTTGCTGCCTTTTGTTCCTGTAGCTTCTCATAAAAATGGTATTGAATATCATAGTCCGAATTCTCTACAATTATTTGGCATCCTTTTCGTGTATCTGCATTCATGATAAATGGTGCTCTTAAATTAGCAGATATTTTAGAAATGTCCGGCGGCACCGTAATGGATACAAAGACAACAATATTCTCGTCAGTCAGCTGCCCAAGCGGTCTCAATAGCTCGTCTTCAACCTCAGGGTTATAATCCTCTAACAATAGGAAGGGGTTAATTACCGGAATAGCCAGAGAAGGCTCATCCAAACTCTGCAGCCAAGATATGTCTGGTCTTTCTTCACTTTCATTATCATAAAGAAGAGTATAATTCTTGTACTCCTCAAATCCTAAAATACCATTAGCGAAATGTACTATCTTGTCATCTTCCAGATTGACTTCTCCAAAGTGCTTTGTCTTAACTAACATCGTATCGCCATCCTTTCCATGGTTTATCTAACAATATTATACAGTATCCAACATTAATCCGCATTACATTTTTATAAGAAATCCAGTAATGAATTCTTAACTATCTTAGAAGCAGCCGAAAGTGAAGCATTATAGATAGTCTGAGCCGAATCGTATTTTATTATCGTATCAACTATATCCACATCTTCATTTGTCGAAAGTAACGTATTAAAATCTACCTTCTGGCTTGATAATCTATTCTCCGTAAGCTCCAGACGGGTGTACCTACTACCTAAATCAGCTACTGCTACATTTACTCTGTCCTGTTCCTTACCCGAGTCCGTAATACCTTTTTCAAAGGCATTCTGCATAACTTCCTTCTTAAGCTCCAAATCTGTATCCAACTGCTCCAGCATCTTTTCATATTTTAGCTTGCTATTTTCTTCAAGAGAGGTATCCTCTAGCCTCTTTTTGACCTCTGCAATCATACCCTCAGTTGCTATTACCTCATCCACACTATTTAATATATCCTCGATACTTCTACCGATACTATGGGTAATGGCATCAGAGCCCTCTGTATTTATGGTAAGCTTCTGGTTATAATTGACTTCATATTGTATCTGCTGTGGGTTTTTCGGATTCTTGACAAAAGGAATCTCACCCTGCTCAGGTTTATCCGAATCAGTCATTTTACAACTAAAATAATGCTCCGGCTTTAGGTCCCCGTTAGAAAAATTATTCTTTGTGTACGGTATCCTGATATCCGTGGCTGTTCTTAATAGTTCATATACATCCGCACCTAATATAAGCTCGCCTGTCTCATTTATAAAATGAATTTCATCAGCGTCAGGTTGATATGCCAACGGGTCTATCGATGAAATGGTATCTATATTCTTGAAGGGAGTCTGCTCAATTGGATCTCCTCCAGCTACCGGTAATGAATACTCGATACTCTCAATATCCTTTTCTTTCAGTTCACCATAGGACAGTTGGATACGGTATGTATCCACAAGAGTTGGCGGTTTCATAAAGGTCTCTCCAGGATTGTCATAATCGCTCATTTTATAGCTTCCAGTTACTCTAGAGCCAACCTGTATCTCCTCACCCGAGATACTCTCAGTGATATCATAGCTAAGATTATTAGTGTCCTTTGTAAATATCAGAGGGCTGTCCGTCTTATATCCAGTAAAAACATACCTTCCTGCATAATTAGTATTACCCTCCTGATAAATCTGGTTTTTCATCTCGGTTAGATTCTGAACAATAGAGGAACGATCGGTAGCATTCAGTGTATCAGTACTGCCTTGTACACAGTAGGTATTGACCTGCCTTAGTATGTCGTTAACAGTTTTTAATGCACTCTCCGTCACATCCATCCAGGACATGGCATCAGGTATGTTCTTATCGTAATACTGTTCCAGCTCTGACAGACTGGTTCGTAGCTTTAACGCCCTGACTGCAATAATTGGATCATCGGATGGTTTCTGGATCTTCTTACCTGAGGAATACTGTTGCTCTAGTGTAGTCATATTAAATTTATTTTTATTAATATTATTCATCATATTATTGGTCATCATTTTATTTGTAATTCGCATATGCCCACCTCCTAAATCTAAGGAATATAAATTATAGTCAAAACTCTATAACATATTATATTTTCATTAAATTAATTATAATTGATTATATAGCTTAATTTATAGAATTCTATGCACCCATATAATTAATTAATCGATCATAAATCTCATCCATAACTGAAATAACCTTAGCAGATAGATTATAGGCATTCTGGAACCTCACTAAATTCATCGCTTCCTCATCCATATCTACACCAGATACGGATAGCCTTTGATTCGTAATCGCTCCTAGGATGTTCTCCTGACCCTCTGCAAGATTATCAACCTTCTTGGAGTCGATGCCAATTTCAGCTACCATTGACTGTATGTAGCTACTGGGTGTTCCCTGCTTAAACATACCCTTATCCGCCTTCAAGGCCAGTAACTCATCAATTACATCGTTGTTCTCTATACCATTTATAACATCCTTTGCTGTGGCTAATCGCTCTGGATCATGTAGCAGTTCACTGCTTATAGTAAAATTCTCTGCAGTCATAAAGTAATAGGAGCCGTACATCGGTTGATTCTCCGGAATCTGTTCGCTATACCCACCGGTATTGGAATTAAAAGAAGTATAGTCATAAAAATGAGTATCATCGGAATCAGCAAGCGGACCAAAAACATATTCGCGGCCACTCACCTTATTCGTGGCGTTAAAGAAATCCATCCCCGATTTATTCGTACGATCCTTGCCAGTCCTGTGGATATCATTAAAGGATTTCGAAAATGTCCGGATAAAAGTATTCATTTGATCCATATAATATGGAATTCCTTTATAATTAATGCTCTCACCTATCTTTGCAGATACCTCTATTGCGTCTACCAACAGTGGTTCCTCCAGTTCAAAGGTATAGCTAGTTATGTTGCCATCTTCATCCTTAGAGGCTTCAAAACCAGTATAAGTATATATGTGGTTTCCAATAGTTATCTTCCCCTCTTCAGGAATATTCAATCTCTCTATTTCAGTAATCGTAGGATCCGTCATAGTAATATATTCGTCTCCGGCTACTGCAAATATGGTGCCGCTCAAATTTTTGATATTATTACCATCTCTTACTTCATAAAGAGCTTGCAGGGCTCCTCCGAGAGTAGAACTACCCAGATTAAATTCCTGGTCATTCTGCCAGGCAATATCATAGAGACCTTCAATATCGTTTTGATTCTGCTTTTTTTCTCTAGGTATTACATGAAGAGTATTAAAGCTTCCACCATCCACAAGAGTCTGAGAATCTAACTTTATCACATAGCTGGTCACTCCAACTCCATCACCTATGATCTTCTCAGTCACCGAAATATTGCCAGTTTCAGATAATTCATCCACAATGAGGGCTCTTTGATCCCTAAGATCATTTGCTGTTCCACCTCTAACCTCAAGTGTATTGATTTGTTTTGTCAGTGCTGCAATCTGTTGTGCCTTGGAGTTAATCTGCTCCACCCTATTCCTTATCTCAAAATTGCAGTCTTCCTGTATGCTTTTCATGCTTCCAGATACAGAATTAAAATATTCTGTCAAGCTCTTAGCAAAGTTTATAACCTGAGTACGAACGGTCAAACTGGAGGGGTTCTTATCTAGCTCCTGAATGCTGTCGAACATATCGTTGAAGGAGGTAGTAAAGCCTTCTACACTGACTTCATTAAAATAATTCTCAACCTCGGACATATAATGAGCCTTAGTTGAATATTCCCCTGCTATATTATTGTTCTTCCAATATTTTAAGTCATAATACTCATCCCGGAGCTGTTCCACTCCGCTGACATTGACTCCGGTGCCAGCCATTCCATATGTGCTGTTTACCCTTAAAGCCTTCCCAGCTGTCTGACCCATAACCTGTCTAGTATAGCCTTCCGTCTCGGTATTGGTTATATTATGTGCCGTAGTATCCAGGGCTGACTGATATGCGTATAATCCTGTCTGGCCAATATTTAATCCAAAAAATGTAGAACTCATGCCAATCACCTCTCATTCATGTTGATTGTGTATAAAAATCAGTAAATTATATGTTTTCGCAATTACCAAATACTGGTTATAGTCATCTGATTTTACATCCTCGTTACTATATGCTCTAGCATCTCACTCACTACATTTACATATCGTGCAGCTGCATTATATGCATGCTGGAATTTGATTAGATTGGTAAGCTCCTCATCAGAGGATACACCAGTGACCTCCTGCCTCTGGTTATCAATGCCCTCAAGCATAGCCGTCTGGCTATTACTAATCGTATTCAGTTGTTCTCCTCGATTTGCTAACCCAGATATAAAAGATGTATAATAATCATAAAAATTATTCTCGGTTAGGGTGTTGGGTGAGAGAGTGGCAAAAGGATTCTGCCATTCGGATAATAGTTTTTCAGCAGTTTTTATATCATAATCACCTGTACCACTATTCGTAGATAAAGGTATCATAGAATAATTCTGAAGAATATTTTTATTTACCTCTATCTCTCCGAGGGTAAACATCGAATAGTTATCCAGCCTGTTCTCTTCATTATATATGCGTGCGGCAATTGTCTCGAATGCACCAGAGTCATTTACTATCTCGATGTCCGTGAACTCGCTGTATCTGTCCATGGATTTTCTATTAAATAGTGCTTCTCCCATAGTCTTGGCCTTATCTGTGCCCCTTGGTGCATTATCTTCATCGAGTATCCATATTTTCGTCCCGTCGGATAACGTTACTTCCTTATTCGGGCTTAATATATTATTGATAGAAGTAACAATTCCATGAATTAGTTGGTCAAACCCCGACTGTATTGTCATGATAACGGAAGAATTTACATCTGTATTATATTTCTCAACCTCTTTCTGATAACGTGCCTCTGTCTCGTAGTCCTCTTTCTGAGGAATGTCTTTATAATTGGCTTTCTTATAGCCCCTAGCTACAATTAATCCTTTGAGAGAGCCGATATCAGTATTATTCTGTGAGGAGGTAATACGATCTAAGTTAAAAACATCTACATCCCCGTGCATAGGCCAGACAGGCTTCAACATATCGGAATATTCATCAACCCTGACGGTGCCCATATTAAAAACAGTGTCTTCAGTTAGGAAGGAAACCCCCTCCAAATTAATCGTAACGACACCGGTAGTACTCTCTTTATAAGTAATGTTTGCCATCTTTCCGAGCTCATCCAGTAAGAGATTTCGCTGATCTCTCAGATCATTGGCATTCTCTACCCCAGTGCTCTCGTATTGTCTAATTTTCATGTTAAGCTCTTTAATATCATTACCAATTGTATTAATGCGTTTCACCTGATTAGAAATACCTACATTCAAATTTATCTGATACTCATTTAGTTGCCTTGAGATATTCTCTGCCCGTTCAACAAAGGTAACCGCGGTCTGAATTAGGGATGCCCGAGCAACCATACTATCTGGCTCTTTAGACAGCTCCTGCAGTGCTGACCAGTATTCCTCCATTGTATCCTGAAAGGCTACGCCCTCTAGTTCACCGAACAAGCCCTCAACCTCTGCTACTGCTTCTGCCTGGGATTCATAAAAAGCCTGTCTGCCGGTCTCCTGGCGATAGGCTTGATCCAAGAAGGAGTCCCTCACTTGCTTCACTGTAGCAAAGTTTGCACCCAAACCCTTCTGCATAGAAGAAATATAGGACTGACCCCAAGTTATGTAATTGAAATCGGTTAATACCGCCTGTTGTCTTACAAAGCCTTTTGTATCCACATTCGCAAGATTATGCGCAGTGACATTCAAACCAGCCTGACTGACATTCAGTCCGGAAACACCAATATATAATCCGCCTAATGAACTCATGAACTCACCTTACCCGCCTTAGTCTCTTACTGCTTCGCATCGAACATCCCTGTTCCGTAAGCCTGTGCATCATAAGCCGATGCACCCTTTGTGTAAGTGTTGTTCCCTGGCGACATCCTTGTACTCTGAATAAAATTCATATTGAACTCTATCATCTCTAGGGATTGCTGAATTAGCATCTT
>DATESP010000005.1:0-2487 GCA_035270645.1 Mobilitalea sp.
CCCCCTCGTTTATTTGGCCGTCCCTTACGGCCTATTTTCATTTTAGCATTTTCCCCTATGATTGCTATTACTCTCGGGGTGATTTTGCCCATAAATGCGTATCACCCTGAGGGTGATTTTGTAATCATCAGAGCTATGATATATTTATTATTAGTAAAGAGGATAATAAATAGAATTTTGATTGGTGGTTTTTAACTAATATGTTATAATTATGGTGCCATATATATTAATACTAATAAATATTAGTTACTTATATCAAATACTTAAATTGGGAGGGATTCTTACGAAGAAGCGATACATAACATTACTCAGCATAATGCTATTAGTTCCCATCGTTATACTTACAGTAAGCATAATCCGTTATAATATGAAGAAACCCATTACGCTTACCCTATGGCATAATTATGGTGGACAGATGAAGGATACTATGGATGAGATGATCGAAGAGTTCAATGGTACCATTGGCGCGAAGAAAGGAATCAATATCAATGTAACCTCCATTTCCGGCTCCCAAACCCTACATGAGAAGCTTACTATGGCAGCAGGCGGCGATCCTGGAGCACCTGAGCTTCCAGATATCAGCACTGCATATCCAAAGACAGCCCTAATTCTCGCAGAGCAGGAGCTTTTGGTGGATTTGAAGGAATTATTCTCTGACGCAGAGCTCTCCAAGTATATTCCATGCTTTATAGAAGAAGGAGTTCTCAGTAATGATGAACTCTATGTATTCCCCACAGCGAAATCCACTGAAATTCTATTTGTAAACAATACAATTTTTGATCGTTTTGCAAAAGATACCGGTGCTACCCTCGACGAGCTTAGTACCTTTGAAGGGATTACCCGAATCTCAGAGCAATATTATAAATGGTCAGATGACCAGACCCCTGATATTATCGGTGATGGAAAGACCTTCTATGTACCTGATTCCCTGTTTAACCTATCCCTAATTGGTTGCAGGCAGCTTGGAGCTGATTTTATACGTAACAACTCTATAGATTTTACTAATCCAGTCACTGCCAAGGTATGGGAGAGTATCTTCTCCCCACAGGTACAGGGGCATTACGCGATCTTTGATGGCTATGCCTCCGATTTGGCTAAGACCGGTGACATCGTCTGCTCAACAGGTTCTACTGCAGGTGTCTTATTCTTCGCCCCAACTGTCACTTATTCCGATAATACTACGGAATCTGCAGAGCTTGCCCTTTTACCCTATCCTGTCTATGAGGGTGGGGATAAGATAGTCATACAGAGGGGTGCTGGTATGTGTGTTACTAAATCCAGCAATGCAAAGGAAAAGGCAGCAGGTATCTTTTTAAAATGGTTTACCAGTCCTAATAACAATCTTCGCTTTGTATCCTCTACTGGATATCTACCTGTTACTGAGGAAGCCTTTGGAGATATTATGTTGAAGGAGATTGACTCCATATCCGATCCCAATATTAAGAAGCTACTCCAGGTCTCCAGACAAATGCAGATGGAATATGAATTCTATATTTCCCCTGTCTTTGACAAGGTGGATCAGTTACAAGCCGACTATGACTCCAGTTTAAAAGCACAAGCTACTAAGGCTAAGGATATATATCGGTCTCTTTTAGAGACGAAAGATGAGACGAGTGCTATCCACTCAATAATAGAGAGCAGCCTAGAGGAATTTATTCAGAACTTTGATTGAGGAAAGAGGTCATAAATACAATGAAAGTCCTTCCTAAATATTTACTACATAACATGAGAAAATCTGATGCAAAGACTTACTCTCTACGCCTACGGCTATTTTTATTCTTATTTGTGCTCGTATTGACGATGTTCGCGGGCATTGTGATGATACTTATGGTTACAGGTACCTTCTCAGCCGGACAAAACGATAGCAAGCAGATTGTGCAGAGTGCATTGGAACACTCCTCGCAACAGATTGACCAGCAATATGGCCAATTATCTGTGCAGGCTGTCGATTTTGCAAGCGATCTATCTAGGGAGATTGAAGAAAATCTTGACAAACAGAGCTTTACCTTCGTTGAATTTTCTGAACACCCCGAGGAACTCGAGGAATTAGTTTCAGATTTATTTCAACAGACTTACTTTACCCTTCAGCGGTCGAAATGTAGCGGTGCCTTCTTCATACTAGACACTACAGTTAATCCTGATTTGGAGAATGCAGAGTACTCCAAGGCCGGTCTCTATATCAAGAATATGGAGCCCAATGTCGTAAGCTCCACCTCACCGACCTTTACTTTGCTCCATGGTTCGCCAGATATCGGTAGAGAAAACTCAATCAACCTTCATACACAGTGGAGCATGGAATTCGACGTCCGTGATGCAGCGTACTATAAGATCCCGATTGATATGGCAGCGAAGGATACCTCTGTCCCCCTCTCTAAGTTATATTACTGGAGTGACCCTTTGACTCTAGCTGGAACCAGTGAGGATATGATGCTGTGTACAGTTCCACTCATCGATTCAAATAATAATATATATGGTGTATGTGGCTTT
>DATESP010000006.1:0-4269 GCA_035270645.1 Mobilitalea sp.
CTGATGCCTTTTGGTGCCAAGATACATTAGTTTAAGAATCTCTATAACAATCAAATATATTATCATAATTCAATTCTAATTATTAAAACTTAATCTAATTCTAATTATATAAACTTGACTTTATATGGCATGAGCCTTACAATTTAATTATCCGTGGGGGAGTAATTGGCGTGAATACGTGGTAAGTCAACATCCTGGCCGTATAGGCCTGGCTTATCTTAAATAGTGAGACTCATGTATGGCTTTAGCTGTACATGTGTCGTTATAGGCAGGTACAGTATGGTACCTGTTTTTTATTGAATAAAAAAGTTAGTCCTATTCAATAAAAATGCTACGCAACTAAGGGTAGGTTATTAAGAAATGGAGGGAATAATATGTTTATTGAGTTAAGGAAAGCTGTTAAAAAGTATGGGGAAGGCGATGCGTTAGTTTATGCTTTAAACAGTGCAGAGCTGTCACTAAACCAGGGGGAAATCAGCGTGATATTAGGACCATCAGGTTCGGGGAAAAGTACCATGATGAATATGCTTGGCGGCCTTGATAGCCTGGATTCCGGGGAATTAATCGTTAATGACAAGAAGGTAACTGGACTGGACCAGAAGGCCTTGACTGAATATAGGCGGGAAGAGATTGGCTTCGTATTCCAATATTATAATTTAATCCCAGATCTTACCGTAGCTGAGAATATTGAGGTTGTTTCTGATATCTCCAAGAACCCGCTAAATATTGATGAAGTACTTGAAGCCCTAGAAATGCTGCCTTACAGGACTCGTTTTCCCAAAGAACTCTCAGGAGGGCAGCAGCAGCGCGTAGCTATCGCCCGTGCCTTGATTAAGAACCCCAAGCTACTTCTATGCGATGAACTTACCGGTGCCCTAGATTCAAAATCCTCTAAGGAAGTACTTAAGTTTGTGGAGAAGGTCAATAAACTATATGGCACCACGATTCTAATTATTACCCATAATGAAGCTATTAAGGCTATGGCCGATCGCATCATCAGGATTAAGGATGGTAAGGTGGTCGAGAACATTCTAAATGATTCTAAAATTACGGCAGAGGAGTTGGATATCTGATGAACTTAAATAAACGTATCAAGAGAGATATCAAGTATAATATATCTTTTTATATATCAGCCTCACTCCTCACTGCGATTGCAGTCCTATTTGTCATACTGACATATACTGCGGTGGATATGATTGATGATGGTTTTAATAAGCTGATGGTTAATCGAAATGTGGAGGATGCACAATTCACGACTTTTCAGCCAATTACTGAAGAAGATATCAAAAGTATAGAAGAAACCTACAAGGTTGAGCTTGAAGCTATCCGTTATGTAGACAGTGAGGAAGAAAACTATAGGTTGCGTAGCTTTGCACCTACCCATAAGATAAATGTCTATGAGTTGCTTGAGGGTGAGGATATCAAAGCAAAGGATGAGATCCTCGTAAACAGGGATTTTGCTCTTGCAAATAAGCTTGATATTGGTGACAGTCTATCTGTAAAGGGTAAGGAGTATACTATTACTGGGTTGGCTGTGCGCCCTGATTATGTCTATGCAATTAAGGAACAGACGGATATCTATGTAGATGATGCTACCTTCGGACAGGTAACGATGAGCCGCGAGGCCTTCGATGAGCTGGAGCATATACAGAGCTACTATTCCATCGTATACCAGGAGGATAACGAGGTAGAGGTACGGCAATTTATTCATAATACATATTATTGTCTGAGTTATATAGCCTCAGAGTCCAATAACCGCATCAGCATGGCCAGGGATCTTATGGGGGAGTTTGAATTGATCCTGGATGCATTTATGCCAATCATGTTCATATTGATTGCATTTATAGTCGCTGTGGTGCTTGGCAGGATGGTGAAGAGGGAGCAGAAACTGATTGGAACCCTGGTAGCCATGGGTTACAGAAAGGGCGAGCTGGTAAGGCATTATGCTATCTATGCCATGTTGCCAGGAATCATTGGAAGCCTGTTAGGAATACTGATTAGCATCATTTTCTTAAAACCTCTTTGTATCCTTATGGCTATGGATTTTGAGCAGATTAATTTTGTTATTAAGCTTCATCCAATATCGCTATTGATATCCATATTTGTGCCTACATTTCTTTATTTGATGACCGCTGTATGGATGGTGAGAAGGCTACTTAAGAATAATACCGTTCTGCTTTTGGCTGGAAATGCCGGGGGAGATAAGAAAAAAAGCCGTTTTCTGGCGAATAGTAAGATGTCCTTCCGCTATAAGTTCCAGCTTCGGAACCTGCTGGCCAATAAGTCGAGAACCATCGTGGTCATATCTGGTATGTTTATCGGAGGCTTCATGTGCGCATATGGCTTTATATTCATGGATTCTAGTAACTATTTGGTAGATAAAGGAATGGATGCCGCTGGTAGCTTCGAATACCAGTACTTTCTAAATACTGTAGAGACCATAGAGCCTGAGGAAGGCGAACCAATGCTTTCGACTAAATTTGAAGTGCCTGGTAAAAAAGGTATGATTACTATTAGTGGCCTTGTAGAGAAACCAAAATTTCTACAACTGGATACCTCAGAAGGGGAGCCAATTGAATATGGTAAATACTATATGACCTCCAATGCAGCTATACAATATGGCATAGAAGGAGGAGATGAATTCACCTTTATGCAGGTACAGACTATGAAGGAATTTACAGTAACTATTGAGGCTGTCATTAAAGACAATACACAGAGCGCGGTCTATACCAGTATAGATAATCTGGCTACGCTGCTGGAGCTTCCTGATAGCAGCTATAATGTAATTATGTCAGATAGAGTATTACCCATAGATAAGGATAAGATTTTTATGGAATATTCCAAAGACAAGATGAAGGAGCAACTGGAAAGAATAGTTGAAATAATGTATAGTGTAATCTATATGCTGATTATATTAGGCGGAATGTTATGTATCATTTCAGTATATCTGACTGTTAATATGCTGGTTGCAGAAAATCGGTCCAACATCTCCATGTTGAAGGTTCTTGGCTACCGGAAAAAGGAGATTAACCGCCTGGTACTTAACACCAATCACATCCTGCTTCCAATCAGCTTTGGATTAAGTATCTTCGCCTGCTTGAAGCTTAGTGAAATGATGTTTAAGGCATTCATAGCAGAGTTTAATATGTATTTCGAACCTGTCATAACATTGCCTAGTCTTCTGATTTGCCTGGCTATATTGACTGGAAGCTACTTCATATCCCTTGCAATGCTGAAGCATAAGGTATATAGAGTGGATATGATAGAAAGTTTAAAGGATAACAGGGAGTAAAATTCTTAAATTATAAGATAATATATTCGGGGATAAGAGTAGTTCAATAATAATCAAAATATCTGCCCCTCCACCAACTGATTAAGTTGGTGGAGGGGCAGATATTTTGAATTGAGGTATTACGTCATCTCCACTCCAATTTCCTTTAGCATATTGATATACAGAAGCAACTCTTCCCGTGAGGTTACACTAAGTTTGGAGAAGATTCTCTTATTGTGCGTCTTTATCGTGTTAATGCTTAGATACATCTGGTCAGCGATTTCCTTGGGGCTTAGACCTTTAATAATGAGATTGAATACGGAACGCTCTGCCGGAGAAAGGGTCTTTGTCTTCTCGACGAATTGCTCCAGTACTGTAAGCTGATATTTCTCCTGCTCCACCTTAATGTTCAAATCCTTCTTATAGTCAGCCAAGTAGGTAATCAAATCATCTATTTCTTGCACATTTGTTTTCTGTGGCGACTCCGAAACCTCCGACTTGATGATCTCAATTCCTTGGGAGATCGGCTTTAAGTATTTGTTACTGAATATGATGGAGATGATGATACCGGCAGTCACTAACAGGCTTAATAGACAGACCAGAATGATATTCAACCTAATCGTAGAGTCTACGATATCACTCTTAGGTACCAGTACCGCCGTAACATATATCTCCTCGGAATAGGGAGAACCCTTTGGATATAAGTTGGTCTGGGTGTGAAAACCCAGATAGGCTTCATTATTATTACTTCGGTAGGTATTAAAGGAACCCGGTTTCTCCTTTATCGTCAAAAATGTATTTTCCTTAGTGAAATCCTTGACGGAATAACCACCAGCAAACATCGAACGGCTGATTTTAATCGTATTCTCCGATATAGGGGAGAGCATGCAGATCATCCGAGTGTAGAAGCTATTCTTTAAGGTATGGGAAAGCTTGAAGAGCATCGCGCTGATCTCAAAGCCACATACACCATATATATTATTATTTGAATCGATGAG
>DATESP010000007.1:0-31423 GCA_035270645.1 Mobilitalea sp.
ATAAGTATAGGGATTCTTCCAACGGCGCCATGATCCTGAAATAATATTGCATACCATTCCCCATCCGGGGTATCGATAATACCTCCTTGGGCAACACCCATATTGCGATATTCCATATCGTCATCAAGAATATCCCTTCCAACATAGGGTCCGTCTACATGATCACTTACATAGCAGCTCTGGGTACGTCTTTGATAGCCGGAAGATGAAATATGTATCATAAAAATATAATATTTTCCATTTATTTTATAGATATGTGTCCCTTCTAACCCAAGCCGGGCATCATCACTATCCTTAATGAGGAGTTTATGAGTCCCTCCTTCTTTAGGACCGGTTAAATCACTCTTTAATTCAGTAATCCATATCTCTCTATTACCATAAACAAGATAACTCCGTCCATCGTCATCAAATAATAATGAACTGTCATGATAGAAGCCTTCTATATAGCTCTTTTCCCATGGACCCTCTATATGGTCGGCAGTATACAGATATGTCTTTTGCGTATCATACGCCACAAAAACTACATAGAATTTACCCTTATGGTATCTCAAGGTGGCTGCCCACATTCCATTTGCATAAATACCTCTATCATCCATCAATCTTTGACCAGGCGTACCATCTAAAGTTTCATACACATAAGTGGCTATTTCCCAATTCGCTAAATCATAAGAACGTAATATAGCACAGCCAGGCATCATATGCATTGTCGTACTTACCATGTAGTAAGTAGCATCTACTCGAATAATGTCAGGGTCGGGAAAATCCGCCCATATTATAGGGTTACTCGCTTTTAATATCATATAACCACACCCCTTTCTTAAATTTTTATACTAACCCTACAGGATGCCGCTATGCGGCATCTCAAAACCTGGAAGAACAAGGAGAGAGCACCACATATGTGAATTTATGCTTTATAAATTCACATTGCGAACATTCGCGGTTCTTCCCAAGAATTCAGCTTAGCTGAATTCTTTTTTTACACTATAGTGGATGTACCATCTTTAATTACTTGAATATTATATTCTCTATTTTTTGTCATTCCCTTATAGTATCCGATTGGTTCACCAATCACTAACTCTTGCTTCCTATCAGACCATACCAATTTAGTTATGGCATATTCACCTTCTTCATATCGATAACTATTGCCTTCATCCTCATATAATTCAAATTCAGAATCCTTACCCGGATAAACATACAAAGCAATCGGAGCATTTGGTATCTCTTCGACATATTGCATACACTCAGTCATCGGTAGTATACTTCCTACTTTGACAAACAATGGTAAGATATTAATCGGTGCATCAGCTATGATAGTTTGACCCCCTTCATAATACTGATTTGTCCAAAAATCATACCACCCACCTCTCGGAAGATATACCTCTCTAGTTTTTGGTGCTCCTTCGATTGGCACCCCTTCCTTCTCATAGTACATAGGTTGGACCACTGGACAGACCATCAGGCTCTCACCAAACATATACTGATCATCGATACCTTGTGCTATTGCATCCTCAGGATAATCAAAGGCCAGCATTCTAATTAAGGTATAATCATCCTTCCATACCTTTCCTGCCATTGAATAAATATAGGGCATAAGCTGGTATCTCAATTGATTATATTTAACTAGTGTTTCATAAAATATATCTCCCACTTCTCCAAAATGCCATAATTCTCTTCTAAAGTCCGTACCATGACTCCTGAATATCGGTAAAAAGCATCCATATTGAAACCATCTCGTAAATAGTTCTACATATCCAAGATCATCATAGCCCTTCTCATAGTCTCCGTCCCAAAACCACTGAGCACCCTTTTTCACAAAGAAAGCACCGATATCTAATGTCCAATATGGAATACCACTGGCACATAAATTAAGACCTGCTGCAATTTGCTTTTTCAGAGTAGTCCAATTTGCTGATATATCGCCTGACCATAATATAGTCCCGTATCTTTGCTGTCCGGTGTATCCGTTACGGGTAAGATTAATAACTCTTTTCTCATTTTTTTCATCACGCTGTCCTTCATATATAGTTCTTGCATGATATAAACCATAAGAATTAGTTAGCTGCGCAGGAATGTGTTGACAACTGGTATGATAAAATTCATTATACATTGTACTTGGCTCGGGTTGTCCCATATGATTCCACTCAGGTGTAAAGGGTTCGCTAGAATCACACCACCATGCATCTATACCGTGGCAAAATAGTCCTTCCGTCGCCTGTTTCCAGTAAAGTTTTCTTCCTTCTTCTATATATGGGTTATAGATACTACTCGCCTGTAAGAGTAAATTCTTATCCTTAAGTTCCTTATAATCATCACATTCCTCACTCATATTAGGCCAAATAGAAATCATTAAATTGGCATGATTTTCATGTAATACATCCATCATGGCAGAGGGATCTGCAAAACGCTCAGGATCAAATGTCTTCTGTCCCCATAGACTTCCTTGCCAGGAGCACCAGTCTAGAACAATACAATCCAAGCCAATCTTCCTGTTCCTATATTCTTTTACCACTTCGATTAATTCCTTGGCTGTTTCATACCGCTCTTGCGATTGCATAAAACCAAATGCCCATTTAGGTAACATGGTTGCCTTCCCTGTCAGATAACGATATCCACGAATTACTCCATCCATATCGCTACCGTATATAAAATAAAAGTCCATCTCATAATCAGCTTCTGTATAAAGATATGAACCAAAATCAGTATCATTAAAGATCATCGGGCTATAGGTATCAGTTAAAATACCATAACCTAAACTAGATACTAGAAGGGGAATGGCTATTTTTTTATTTGCCTGATGCAGGTAGACTGTCGTCCCCCTTAGGTTCAAGCATCCCTCTTCCTGTTGACCAAGTCCATATAATGCTTCTTGCTCCTGCCACTCTAGATATAATCTAGTCCTATAAAGCTTCTGATCAAAGACCTTCTTCGCATCCTTTACTACTTCCTTAATACCATCGGGAGTAGCTACTTTTTCGACCCTCGTATCCTCATCTATTACAGCTTTATATGCATAGAACTCCTCTAAATTCTTACTTTCATAGTCTCTTTCTCTCAATAACAGTTTTTCTTTATCATCATAGTACTGTATTGATGCTGTTTCCTTGCTAATCTTCAGAGTAATCTTTCCTGTCGATATAGTAATTTCACCTTCTGCTTCGGTATAATTCCATTCATCATAAACAGCTCTACATATGACTCCAGGTTTTTCCTCAGCAGAAAAGGTTGCTTTCAGGGTATAAACCACCCTAATAATTTCTGAGGATTTTGGTTCCAGCTTAATCTGACCATTGTTTGTGGACAGAATCAGTGCTCCCCCAGTACGGTTCACACCTACAATTTTATTATTGGGTCTCTTATCAGCAACTAACATAAATACCTCCATTGTGAAACGATATCTTCCAGATAAAGTCTTTGTGCGTTATTTATATTTTACTTTAAAATAAATCTGATATGGTTCATATCCGATATCTCTTATTCTTCTAAATTGAATTGCCGGGTTTTGGTTAACTGTCTTGAAGAAATAGCGCCACATACCCCATTCCCGTTCATTTTCCATCATAATTTCTGAAGCTATATCACTATTCTCTACGAAAAGCAATCTTTCCGAATCACAGTATCCTGCCAGCACCTCCGGCCCAAAACGGAAGGCTCCTATTTCATCATCATCGGGAAGTGTAATAAAGCGAATTCCAATAGGTAGGAGGATACTGATTGTATCTCCATCCTTCCATTCTCGTTTTATACTATAGAATTTAATGCTATTCGATGTTTTGCCATGTACCGAACCATTTACATAAATAGTTGCCTCGGACATAATCCACTCAGGAATACGATAGTTAATAGTAAATGATTGTATAGTAGATGTTTTTACTACAAAATCATGCTTCCTATACTTCGGCATATTTTCATGTAGTGCTGTAGCTTCATTCACCTCTTGACTACCGGCAGTATTAGAGGAATTCATCATGCTACCACTCATTTTATCTTGCCTCTGAATTATCGTTATGTCATCCTCTGCTATCTTTGTGTGCAATTCAGAATCAATATACTGGCAGATAAAGACCTCTTCCTTATCTGTATAATATATTCCTTTGTTTAAAGCAGCATTTGCTTGTACCATAGTTCCATGACAACAGAAGAAGCTGTCGGTTTCACCTGCCCAATCCTTATGCAATCCGGCCTTCATCGGGAGAAAATAAGTCAACAGCCCAGTGGAGGGATTATCATGTTTACAGCCAGTTAAGGTATACTCCTTATAATATGCCTGTGCCATAATACCATTATACAGGTTGTATTCGATATATTGCATATAAGCAGGCTCTTGTGTGTGTCTGAACAAAAACTCTGCCAACCGTATCATATTATATACGGTACAGTGTTCTTGGTTTTTGTCACCCAATCTTTCTTTCATCTTCATCTTAGGCATCCAGATCTCACCTGATGTTTGTCCACCTGTCGCCAAGCATCCTCTCTCAGTTACAGCACAATTCCAATATGCCTTTACAATTTCCATCCATTTTTCTTCGCCTGTCACTTCATAGGCTCTGGCACAACCAAGTGCTTCAGGTATGGTTGTATTGGCATGCATATTAGTGAGTGGATCTTTACCTGCCAAGAGCGGAGCAAATAATCTATCTCGGTAATAGCGTTCTAATAATACTTTATACTTGTCCTTACCGGTAATATGAAGAAGCTCAGCCCATACTTCAAGCATTCCACCAGTCTCTACATCAAGTATATCATCAAATTTCTCTCTGCTAAACTTACCACTCCATTCAACAAACCAATCCGCAAAGCTATCAGCAATTTCTAAAGCCTTATGGCTTTCAGCATATAGATACATGTCAACCAATCCCATGAATACCTTATGGAGTGTGTATTGGGGAGCCCAGACCTCCTTACCGTTTGCAATCCAGTAGAGGTATTTTTCAGGAATCGGGCCTGCCCATTGACCACCATTATCCTTCTGGCATTCTGCCAATTCATTGATAATGACATCCGCCTTTGCTTTTAATTCCATGTCTCCACTCATGTTGTAATGGAAGGCTGCGGCTGACAGCCAATGACCCAGAAAATGTCCACGTAATTGACATACAGGAGATTCCCATCCTGTGTGTGCATCACTGCCAAGAGCTCTCCCTGAATATCTGCCAGCTTCTAATTTAAAATTAATAAGGAGATTTTCATTGGTCAACTTCATTAGATACTCTCTGTTAGACCTTTCTCGGCGCTTTAAATCATCATCATAAAGCTTAACCTGCTTACTATTTATCGCTTTCATATTCACACCTCTTTTTTTTAGTATTTCAAGTCTGATATTTTTAAATAAAAACGTTATACCAATATTCTATGCTGGCTTTATATATATTTCATTTTAAGTGATTTATATATAAAAGACAATGTTATATACTAAACATAAAATGCTTTATCTTCACTTTATAGCTGATATCTGACAAAATTAAGCCATGTAATCTATCCCTATCCTAATAATCCCAATAAATAACATTTATCTTTCGTCTTCCTTTTATTATTTTATCACATAACACATAGTTTATCTAGGAAAAACGTTTTACAATCTACCTTAATTTCACACAGCATACTTTTCATTGTAATTCTTTAATTCTTAACCACAGACTAATTTATTAAATCAACCAAGAAGTAAACTATATTTTCTAAAGTTTGCCGACGTATCTAACTTAGTATTCTTCAGCTACCCAACATGGGTTCCGTGCCCCGACAAATCAATACTCGGTACTATATTCATTCTTTCCGGCATTGGTACCAATAAAGCTTCATTAATCTGTTCCCTACTATATACGCTTCCGATTTGGAAGCCTTCCGGAGGATTCCCCGGAATAGTCTGATCCCAAAGGGTTATGATTCGCGAAGTACCATCCTCATTTCTAAAATCAGGGTGAGAATAATCAATTCCTGAGTCAATTATTGCAATCAAAACTCCCTCTCCGAACAAATTAAATACTGTCGTTTGAAGTGGATTGATGCAGGAGGCTGTGCGACCCTCATTTACCTCATAGAAAAGTCTCTTAGGTTTCTCTATAAATTCAATTTCTTCATATCTGGCAAACCGGTCAATTAAATTCTCTGGAATTGTAACGATTGCATAACCGCCTGACAGCTCTATGATGGATATCCCCAGTTCCTGTGCAATCGGCTGCAAATCTCCGTTATACTTTACAATTAATTCCCATGTATTCGTCTCAGGAACATACCCTATATCCAAATCCGAGGTCTTCTCTCTGGTGGCTTCCGGTACATCTAGTGCAAGATTTAGCTGATTCTCAAGAATTCCACTATCCATATTGCTTTTCCCCCAGAATAAATTTTGTTCATTAATTAATTTATTATATGCGAATTCCTTGCTAATAAAAACATCTGGCAAATTATTTGTGGTAATTAATCCATTTATTATAGCGTCTACCCCGTCTCTGGTATATTCATACGTTATTGCCATTAATTATTCCTAGAAAATGTGAATAAAAATGTTACAATAGATTAGTAAACATTTGTAAATCGGATTATCCCCTGTAGACCTAGTGTGAATTATTATAAAGTATAATTTACACGTTCAATTTAAGTCTGCAAGCAAGGCGCAGGCATGGACGCTGATGCGAAAAATCCCGATTCTTCATACAGTAAATTTGTGCTGACACCAATATTCGCGGTGTTTCGGCAGAATGGAGATTTCAATGAAAAAATACCTTGTTATCATTATATCTGTATTAATTCTATCCATAGCACTGGGAGGATACTATTTTCTTAATAAGACTGAACACGATATGTCCTATCCTAGCTTTTTGACAGCTGTTAATGAAAACCAAGTGAGGGATGTTATTTTATCCGAGAATGGCAACACCTTTAAGACCCGATTGGAAGATAACCCGGACCTTTTATATAAAGTTCCTAATCCCAAGACGGAAGATTTTACAGAGTTTTTACTGGTGAAGGGTATCAATGTCAGCTATGGTAATGCTTCTGCCATGAACCTGTTTCGTGTACTGCTTGTGGCTCTAATAGCAGGTGGCATTATTTACTATACCCGCAGGGGCGGAAATAAAAGTCTGATAAAGGATGTTAGTAAAGATAAGAATAATAAAGCAACAATCACACTTGACCAAGTGGCTGGCAATACAGAAGCCAAATCCATGGTCACAGATATTATCGGATTTATAAAGAATCCGGATCAATATGCCGCTGTCGGAGCCAGAATGCCAAAGGGTCTTCTATTCTATGGGCCTCCAGGTACCGGTAAAACCTTGATGGCGAAGGCGATTGCCGGTGAGGCCAATGTACCCTTCTATACGATGAGCGGTTCTGATTTTGTTCAAATGTATGTCGGTGTCGGTGCCAGCCGAATCCGTAATCTATTTAATAAAGCTAAGAAAAATGAAAAGGCAGTTATCTTTATCGATGAAATCGATGCCATCGGAAAGAAACGAGCTCGCAACAGTAATGCCAGTAATGATGAAAGGGATCAGACCCTTAATGCTCTGTTGACCGAAATGTCCGGCTTCCATGAAAATCAAGGAATTGTCGTTATCGGTGCAACCAACAGAATTGATACTTTGGACGAAGCTCTTCTTCGTCCCGGCCGTTTTGACAGGCAAATCGAGATTGGACTTCCTGATGTGAATTCAAGAAGAAAGATATTATCCCTTCATGCTCGGAATAAACCTTTATCTGAAAATGTTAATTTCGAGGATCTGGCAAAATCCACTGTCTGCTTCAGTGGGGCTATGCTCGAAAATCTTCTGAATGAAGCGGCGATACAAGCTGCCAATGAGGATATGTCATTAATAAACCAAAGCCATATAGATAAAGCCTTTTATACTGTAATTGCCGGTGCTCCAAAGACAGACCTTAGTTATATCTCCGACCGGGACCGCCAGATTACTGCATATCATGAAGCAGGACATGCCTTGATTACCCGGCTATTACTTCCTGATAATTTCATATCCAAGGTAACCATCATCCCCAGTGTCCGCGGTGCCGGAGGCTTTAATTTAAGCATTCCAAAGGATACTCTCTATCAGAGTAGAAGACAGCTAATTTCTAATATCCAGGTCCTCCTCGCCGGCCGAGCTGCCGAGGAGCTGGTATTCGGTGCCAAGGAGGTTACGACTGGTGCCAGTAATGACATCCAGAAAGCCTCCGCTCTAGCAGTTGACTATATTAATAAATATGGTATGGACCCCGAGCTAGGATTATTTAGCATGGAGGTCCTCACAGAAAGCCACGACATACAGCTTGTCGGTAAATACAGGGCTCTTATAAACAGCCTGTATGAGGAAACAAAAGCTCTCCTACATTACAACCAAGCGTCACTTACAGAAATTACTGCAGAGCTTCTCGAAAAGGAATCCTTAGACGGTAATGATATTGACCGCATCTGCGCCTAATAGCCTTCTCACAGTATGTAACGAAACAGGAGACCGGGTAATCAATCCCCGGTCTCCTGTTTCATTACCTTACAAACCCTCCGGTCATAGGTAAATAGACCATTGACCTCATCCTCAACATCAGAAAGCTGGGTATATACACTCGCCGACAAGCCCTTTTCTTTTAACCCTTCAATATCCTCTCGATATAATTTCTGATATGCCTTGTTTAACTCTTCTTTATTCGGATATATGCGGTACCCATAGACACTTAAGGAATACGAATGCTCAGATATATAACAGGCATATCCTCCAAATTCAGATAGAGCTGCCGCTCTTTCAGATATATCTAAACGAAGTGGATGGAAATAATTATGTTTACTCTCAAAGTCTCCTCCTGACTGGTCATACCAGCCACTGGCATGATCTATAAGCCTTGTATTATCATACTCTCGGATTTGCTCTACAGCTTTTATGGCATCAAACTGTCCCCACCCCTCATTGAATGGAACCCACACTCCTATACAGGGTTGATTATACAGATGCCTAACCGTCTCCATACATTCTCTTGTCCACTCCAACCTACCCGCCTCTTCACTCCTTCCAAACCATCGATAATGTTTATCCTTAATACGGGAAGCAATACCGGGAAATATCGTAGGCAGATAACCCACCAGAAGCTGATTATACTTTTCGCCGCCATTGACCATATCCTGCCATACTATCATACCAATCCGGTCACAATGATAATACCATCGGAGTGGTTCTATCTTAATGTGCTTTCTCAGCATATTAAAACCCAATGCTTTTGCTTGTTCTATATCAAAGATAAGTGCCTCGTCACTGGGTGCTGTATAAAGTCCATCTGGCCAATACCCCTGATCTAACAGTCCATTCTGGTAATAGGGCTTATTATTTAGACAAAGTCTGGGGTGCTTCATAGTATCAAGCTGTACATCGAATTTACGCATGGCAAAATAACTCTCTACACGGTCCTCTCCAACTGTAATTACCATGTTATATAAGAATGGATTCTCAGGGCTCCAAGAAATAACATTCTTAATTGGAATAAAATTTACACTTTGCCTGCTACTCGTGGATGAAACTAGCCGGCGGTTTTCGAAGATGTCAAAACGATAGGTAAGCTCCTTCCCTTTACTGTTATTAAAGGTCTTATTTAACTGAACTTCGATTTTCACTCGACTGTCATCATACTCCGGTGTGATTTTAAGGAAAGTGATATATAGCTCAGGAACCCACTCCAACCATACAGGCTGCCAAATTCCGCTTTGCGCTGTATAGAACATTCCTCCTCTGGTCAATCTTTGCTTTCCTCTGCTGTGATAAGAGGTCTCACTAGAGTCGGTTACCCTAACAGAAAGAAGATTACCTCCCTCTTCTAACACTTCTGTTATATCTACTGAGAACGGCAGATACCCTCCCATATGTTCAACTACCTTCCTAGCATTGATAAATACCTCACAGAACTGGTCCACTGCGCCAAAGTGCAGGATACATAATTTGCCTTTTTGTTTCGTCATAGTTATCAATGGTCTCTCATAATACAACACTTCACCAGGTTTTAGTTGTCTGTTGACCCCCGACAGGACGCTTTCCGGTGAAAATGGTACTACTATTTTTCCATCATAATAAGGCGGTTTAAAGGCTTCCTTTGTTATATTATAATTCCATACTCCGTTTAAACTCGTATAATTATCTCTCTTAAGCTGTGGTCTGGGGTATTCCTCCAATACGTGTTCTGAATTAAACCTTTCTCCCCAGATAGTATATAGCTGTTGATCGGACATTACTGTTTTTTTAGATAATAGAGTACGCACTGCGTCTCTCAATTTCATGATAACCTTCCCCCTACTTAATATTTTTATAGTTACTATAATAATATTTTTATACTCGCAATCGGTATATTAATACTCATGAAATTATTGACTTAGTCAATCAGGCAATAGCTTTTATCTTCCACTCCTATATCATATGCTTCAATGGTTTAAGTCTAATACTTCATGTTTAACTAATCAAGTGTATGTGAAAGGAGTACTAATTATTAGTCTTTTTATGAACATCTATGTATGACTCCATGCATACATAATACTCATATATAAGATAAATTTGTAATATTTTATACTAATGTGTCGCCTCACGTTAAATTTTGCATATTATATTATAGGATTTCAAATTTACTATCCCATGGATATATTATATGTTAGGAGGGCTTTACATGAATAATGATATATTTAATCTATGCCACTTTATTGGAGAAACAGTTACGATATTTACTGCTAGTGGGGGAGCTTCTGGATGCGGCTTCTCCGGAGTACTTCTTTCCGTCAACCCCTGCTTTATCAGATTGATGACCCGTCAGGGTACACCACCTGCTAACCCGATCAGTGAAAGCTTCTGCGGCTCATTTGCAGGAGCCATGGGATCTGGTCCAAAGGGTCACAATGGAATACCGGATATGATCCCTTCCTTTACCGTAGGCTCGGTGTGTGATATTCCAATTGAAAAGATCGTATCCTTCTGCCATAATGCTGTCTGATTCACGACAGTTCTACCCAAAGATACCGAACAGATCAATACCAGGAATATTTTATTCCGTACTTTGTTTCGTTACGTAACATTACATGTTCAAAAAATATAGGAGGAGTTTATATGTCATGCTTTAGATCCAATAGTTGTGCTAATAACCCATTTATCAGACATTTATGTGACTTTATTGGCGAGACTGTTACAATCTTTACAACGAGTGGTGGTCCGTCCGGTTGCGGATTTACCGGCTTAATTCTCTCGATAAATTGCAAATTTATAAGAATAGTAACCCAGCAGGGAACCCCCCCAGCAAATCCTCTAGCTGAGAATGTCTGCAGCGAGATGGCAAACGGACCAATGCAGAGTGGCGGTAATGGTATCGGGAATATTGGCAATATTAATAATCTTAACCGTATAGGAGGCGCTCCGCCTCATGATAATAAGTTTAAGGTAGGTTCAATATGCGACATTCCGATCGACCGGATTGTTGCTTTCTGTCATAATGCGGTTTGATTAACTCACTGGTGCAAAAGAGGTTTTGCCAATAGTAGCGGCAAAACCTCTTTTCTCTATCTTTTTCTGTCTGTTTCTGTCTTTTCTTGTCTGTTTTTTTTACTTTTTCTTGCATTATTTCTTGTCTATCTTCAATTCGGATTTTGACATTTATTTATAAGATATTACCAATTCCAAATCAATTATCTATTGTATTTCATGAATATTAATGGTAGAATTAGTATTAATACGTCACATATGGTTACATATAGCAAATAATACTCTATGTTGTCTGTGACTGAATGTTTTATCTATAACATTATTGTGAAACAGGGAGGTATTTTCATGTCAGAGCAACAAAAAAGGCAACGTAGAAATCGTAATAATACCAGATCGTTCATTCTTTATTTGACAATATGTATTCTAGTTTTATTAGTTATACTCTCCATTCTGTATTTATTAGATAAGGAAACCACGAACAATATATTTGCGATTGGATTGTTGTTAGTAACCGCAGCACTGGGTGTCCTTTTATTATTTATTATAAGATTTTTCAATGCTATTAATTTAGTAGATAACAATGCAAACCTATTATCCCAAGGAAAGTTAAATATAAGTGACATTCTTACTGATAAGACTAAGGGACTTGAAACACTGACTTTAGCCTTCAATGATATGAAGAGAAACCTCCTCAGCTTTATCGAATCTACCAAGGGCAATGTCATCGTTCTATCCGATGCTGTTTACAGAGTTTCCAAGAGCTTGGATATGAGTTATCAGGGAAATGAACATATTGCCTCCAATATGGCAACTGTTGCAGAAAAAGCTCAGGAGCAATTAAAAATTGTTAAAGATACCTTGGAACGTATCCAAGAAGTAAGCCTTAGAACCAATAGTATTACGACAAGCCTAGAAAACATCGAGGGTTTTGTTGAAAACACAGTAAAGATTTCTGAGGATGGTTCCGAATATTTGGATAAGTATAATGAACAGATGAATGTAATCTCTACGAATTTAACAGATACTGCAACCTTTATTGATACCCTTAACACACATTTGAAAGAAATCGATCAGGTAAATGGCTTAATCATTAATATTACCGAGCAATTAAAGCTGCTCTCCCTAAATTCTGCAGTAGAAGCAGCCAGAGCTGGTGAGGCAGGAAGAGGTTTTGTCGTTGTTGCACAAGAGATGAACAAGCTGTCTTCCGCTACTAGAGATAGTATCGGACAGATTAATGGACTATTGACCAATATTCTCGGCAGTAATGCCAAGGTTAGTGACAGCATTGAGAACTGTCTGGACAGCTTCAATATTAGTAAGAACATCTTTACTTCTGTTAAGGAGTCCTTCTATACTATTAATAAGAATGCTAATATCCTAAATGATGATATGAAGAAGGTATATGACGAATCCCGCCTTATTAATGAGAATACCAAGAGTATTAGCGACAGAGGTCAAATCCTACATAATGCCTCCAATGAGATATCCACCATAACGCAGGATGTAGCTGCCGTTACAGAAGAAGAACTAGCCGAAAATGAAGAGATTAATAGTCAGGCTTTATCCCTACAGAATATGCTGTCCAGTATTGAAACCCTTCTAAAAAGATATAAAACCTCTATTGTTCCGGTTGCCCAGTCCAGTCAGAAGAAACTTAAGATTGCCCTGATAAGTCCTCTGGATCATCCTTTCTGGCAAGGTGTAAGACAAGGTGCTTTATATGCACAGAATGAATTAAAAGCTAAGAACGTTGATGTTGATTACATAGGTTTCGAAGTAATTAATGATAATATGAACAATGCGATTAGTGAGAAAATAGAAGCAGGCTATGATGGCATTGTTATACCCGGCTTTATTAACGGGGCAGAAGAACATGTTGCTACAGCTAACAGAAAGAATATTCCCGTTATGGCCTTTAACTGCGACTTCAAGGAGGGTACTAATCGTCTGTCCTACTTTGGTCCTGACGTTCATGCTGCCGGAATTATGGCCGGTGAACTAGTTGCTAAACTCTTAGATGATGAGGGAGAGATTGCCATATTGAGTGGTGACTTAACTACCTCTGTTAATAAGATTCGAACAGATGCTGTTTTAGAGATAATTAAAAAGAAAAAGAAAATCAAGCTGGTTGCTGAGATTGAAGTTGAGATAAGTGACGAAAAGGTTTATAAGAGCACGAAGGATGTACTAATTAAGAACCCGAATGTTAAGGGCATAATTGTTATAACTGGTGGAATTGCCGGTGCTGCAAGAGCCATTGAGGAGCTTGGCTTAATCGGGAAGACAAAGATTGTCTGCTTTGATTATGATGATACTATTATTGAATTAATTAAGAGAGGTCTTGTATATGCTGCTATGGGACAGGATCCGTTTGGGCAGGGGCATGACCCGATCATCGCTCTTTATAACTATATTGTTGCAAATGAAAAGCCTGAATCAACCACTTATACGCGAACCGAAGTAATTGATATCAGAAGTGTAAACGAATAAATATTAATCTCAATAAGAGGGTGTCTGATAACAATCGGACACCCTCTTTCAAATCTTTCTATGCTATATACGAATATACTATTTGATTACTTTGTTGGAGGATTGTCTGAAGATCACTTCTACACCTATATAGGATACTTCCTTCGGGAAGTTCGGGTTTTGGAGCCTCCACATCAACTGCTGCACTAATCTTCTTCCAAGCCTCTGGTTCCCGACACGTACTGTCGTTATAAAGGGTTCTACCTGTGACATTCCTTCCACATTATCATAACCAGTCACTGCGATGTCGTCAGGAACAGACAAACCCCTACTGCTTAGACACCTGATGACATATAGAGCAATATCATCATTTGCACAAACTATAGCATCTGGCATATAGGGAAATTTGGTAACCGCCGCTTCAACCTCCTCCATCTCATAGAATTTACGAGAAGTATGATATGTCGCTATAATACATTCATCCGGCTGGATCCCGCCGTCTTCTAATGCTCTTAAATACCCCTGATACCTATCATTTATGCTTTTGCAATATGTAATATCGCCTATAAAACCTATTCTGTTCATTCCCCTTGAAATCAAGTCAGTGGTAATCTTTCTAGTGCTGTTTTCACTTTCACAAATTATGATATCACCATAGTGCGAGATGCTGTCCAAATCGCAGGGTGCATCTAGAAATACCACCGGAATGCTCTGTTTCATAATCTGATCGATATATTCCCTCGTAAATACACTTAGTATGATAATTCCACTGACTTCAGCCTGTAGGTCCAGTGGTAAGGCAAGGTTTTTCTCATCCTGTTCGCTGATAAAATTAAACTGCAGCTTACATCCGTATTTATTGAGTTCATCTGAAATACCCATGATTATACTATTCCAAAATACTGATATCTCTCTTCTAGTAAGTACAACAATTGTTTTCGTATCGTCTATCTTGTTTCTTAATTTAAATTCATTGATTACTATCGGAGATAACTTAGAATATCCCATCTCATAGGCCTTCTCAATCACGACATATCTAGTTTCATAGGATACTGTATCACTGTTATTTAGTGCCTTAGCGACCGTATTACGTGATAAATTCAGTTCATTAGCAACATTTTGTATCGTCACCTTTTTCATAGTGGACTTTCTCCCTCCCACAGCACCTCAATATTAGTAAATTTAGCTTCTATATATCTCAGTATTATTACAAAATATTATGCATTAATTGTACATTCCGTGCACATTAAACATTGTATGCACTAAATATGGCATAATTAAATTTTACTAAATAAAAGAAAATATTACAACTAGAATTCAGTATTCTTCTTGATTATTTCAAAGCACATACGTCCATTATGATAGGGGCATTTCCATATCCCGACTATTTCCTTCGAATTAATCGGAGTACCCTGCCTGTCTACCTCATTGAACCATTCAGAGCCTTCTCTTTTATCAATTATATGCTCCCTGATAAAAATCCAAGTCTCAGCAGCAGCATAAATATACTTTATACTACCTGATTTCTGGAAACCGTTTAGGAATCCAAGCACTGCTTCTGCCTGAACCCACCAAACCTTTCTCTTATCTATTTCACCCTCATAGCATTCATTAAAGAGAGAAGTGCCATCATATGCCGTTTCCAATATATGAGTTGTAAGCTTATTCGTGATAGCGGATAACTTAGCAGTATATTTGTCATCTCCAAGAATCTCACAGCCTCTATCCAGGAGCCATGCTGCCTCTATATCATGACCATAGGAATTAAGATCAATCAGAGAGTTCATATTTTCATCAAAAAATACCTCCAACCTTCTCTTTTCTGGGTTATAAACCTTAGTTGTAAAGATATCCAATATCTGCCTTAGCCTGTTAGCAATCATCTCACTACCATCCACGCGATATAATTCTGAGTAAGCCTCAAATATATGAAGCAGGGTATTCATGGTCTTGCTAGCCATAACTCCATTTTCCGATAATTTCTCATTGGAGCTTGGATTAAATCTCCGGTCAAAGGCTTCCATATAGCCAACCTCATCCCTACATACTGTCTCCACTCGTTCTACCAAATCATATGCCAGCTTAAGAGCTTCATCCTTCTGCGAGGCTCCATAATAAGAGGCAAGGGCATAAATAGCAAATGCCTGGTTATATGTATGCTTCGTATCATCCTTCGGCTTTCCATCATAGGTGACGGACCAATAAATGCCCCCATTATCTGTATCAAGAAAAGCCTTTTTCATAAACTCATAGGCATGGTCAGCATACACCATGCAATCCTTATCCGCTGTTGTAGTATATGCGTTAGCAAAAAACCAAAGGATGCGGCTATTTAAAATCCCACCCTTAACCGCCTCCTTATTCAGGGTAAGACTATAATCCAATTCACCATAGAACCCTCCAAAGCTATCATCTCTCATACTTTTCCAAAAAGGGATGAGAGCCTGAACTAAATGTTTTCGTACTTCTTCTTCATGCAATACTATTACCTCCCTCAGTATTTACACTAGCGACTTTTGCAAATGTAAAATTATTTATAACTATTCTGATTTAATTAATATAGGATATTATTAACTCCAAGTTACCCTCTAAAAAAAATGTCCCATATCCTGCCGGAAGTATAAAGTGGTCGCCTTTTTTGATAGCACTCTGATCAATGGTCCCTTCCCCTTCCAATACACTTACATTGATAAAACTCTTGTCTTGAATAAATTCCTGGATTCCCCAGGTACTAATCCTGTCCACGTTATAATAACGGCTATGTATCAGTTCTTTCATACTGCCGTTCTCATACTCCGTTACTCTGCCTTTGACCTGTGTATCTTCGTGGGGGCAGCGGATTACATCAATGCTCTGTTCGATATGTAGTTGTCTGAGATTCCCTTGGTCAAGCCTGTCATAATCATAGAGCCGGTAGGTGATATCACTGCTCTGCTGTGTCTCAAGAAGCATCGTACCCTCCTTGATTGCATGAACTGTACCCGGCTCAATCTGAAGAAAATCTCCTTTTTTAATCGGTTTCAAACGAATTAATTCCTTCCATCTATTTTCATCAATCATTGCTCTTAGCTCTTTCTTATCCCTGGCATTATGTCCAATTACCAAGTTGCCGTCCTCTGGGCAATCCATAATATACCAACATTCCGTCTTACCAAGAGCCCCCTGCTCATTCCTATCTGCATATATATCATCCGGGTGAACCTGGATACTAAGATCTGCCTTGGCATCAATAATTTTTACAAGCAGAGGGAAAACCTCACCCTGAGCACCACCAAATACTTCACGGTGATTTTTCCACAGCCAGCTTAAGCTCTTATCCTGATAGGTTCCATTCTTTACTACACAATCCCCATTTGGATGAGCACTGATAGCCCAGCATTCACCCGTATGATCATCGGGTATGGTATAACCAAATTCCGTATGCAAACGGTTGCCTCCCCAGATCATTGACTTAAAAACCGGCTCCATAAATAATATTTCCTTCATTGAAGTCTCCCGCCTTTGTGATAATTTGTATTTATAAACAGCATGTTTTCTTCAGTTCGAGTTACTATGTTTAATGTCCCGAGTTTTGACCGGAACATTTAGGTTATTGTTAACTTTATTTTTTCCAATTTAAGCCTATGAATTTGTCAATCACTTCGTGATACTGAAACTCTACTATTTACCTTGCTCTTTCATAGGGAACTGGCCAATCAATTGTTGCACCCAGTATCTTGGCTGCCTCAAGTGACCAATAAGGATTGCGAAGCAGCTCCCTACCAAGGAATATAAGATCTGCTCGCTCATTTTGCAGAATTTCTTCTGCCATCAGGGGAGAGGTAATTAGTCCACCTGCTATCACCGGAATATCGGTTTCCTTTCGTATCGATTCTGCAAATTTAACCTGATATCCCGGAAAAACATTCATATTTACATTGACTACACCACCTGAGCTCACATTTACGATATCTATTCCAATCAATTTAAGGTCATTAATAATTCTTGCTACAATTTGGGTGTTATTACCACCCTCCTGATATTCTTCAGCTGACACCCTGACTATAATCGGTTTATCCTCAGGCCATACTTTTTTTACTTGCTCTAATATTTCCTTCAATAATCTTGACCTATTCTCTTCACTTCCTCCGTATTCATCAGTTCTATGATTCGTTAGCGGTGAAAGGAATTCATTGATTAGATAGCCATGGGCTGCATGAATCTCTATTACATCAAAACCAGCACGTTCAGCCCTGCCTGCAGCATCTCTGAACGCTGATATTATCTTTCTGATCTCTTCCTTCGTTAACTCATATGGAACTCTATACTTGTCGCTGAAGGCAATTGGGCTTGGTGCAACTGAGGCTTCAGTGGTTACTTCAGACTTCCTTCCAGCATGGGCTAATTGTATCCCTACCTTGGCACCATGCTCTTTGCATACCCGGACAATCTTTGCCAGACCTTCTATTTGCTCATCTCTCCACAGTCCAAGGTCCCCGTCCGAAATCCGCCCTCTGCTTTCCACTCCAGTAGCTTCAAACAAGATAAGTCCGACCCCACCGACTGCCCTAGAGGTATAATGGGTAAAATGCCAATCATTCGTATTCCCATCCTTTGCACGATACATACACATAGGCGGCATTACAATTCTATTTTTTAATTCCATATCCTTCAACTTATATCTTGTAAATAATTTTATCATGTTTACTCCTCACCTCTTCTAATATTTCTACGGTATTTTTTAATGATTCTTCAAATTCCCGGTTGGTCGAATTCTTAAAAACCAGCAAGTCATCGTTGATGCTTGGGTCATCCAGGGTTGTCGGTATATCAAAATTACAGCCTGCTATGTATTCATCCCAATTAGCCAGCTTCCATATATCTCGATCTGAATTGCGCTCCAACATCCTCTGCCTGCAGACCTCAACTGTAGTTTCCACCCAAATTACCACCAAGCTTGTATTCTTTTCACTTAATTTAAGTTTCAGCTCATTCATATAGACTTCATCTCTTATTTCCTTGGTAAAAGGGGCATTAATCAAAACAATGTCATCATAATCAAGTGCCTCTAGTGCCAAAGCAACGATTGTCCCATACTCATAATCTCGTATATTTTCCTCAAAAAACTGTGAGCTTCGGTTATACGGCTCACTTGCTGCTATAAAAATCTGTTTGGACAAACAGATTAAGGTATCTTTATCCAGATACACTACGTGTTTTAATGCCTTGGCCAATTGTTTTGATACATAAGTCTTTCCACAGGCAGGCGGAGATGTTACTAAAATTAGTTTCTTCATCTCAAATTCCTCCTTATTTCGCAGAACATTAAAAGTTAATAGTAGTATATGCGTGTCCTTATATTATCATACCAAATCCCATAATACCTCAATAATTACAAATGTTTTTACAATTTTAACACAAAGAATATAAAATTGCACGAAATTCAGTAACACAAGAATGAGTTGCGCTTACAAAACTCTCGTGTCGAGTGCAGTCAGCTTGCTAGCAAACACCTACGAATATGTGCTTTATGTATTCGTTAGACACTAAGTGTGAATCCAACAAAGTATTTAATGTAATAGGTCGCAATTACCTATTACATTAAAAAGGGGATGATTCACAAGAATCATCCCTCCAACACTTGACATATAAACAAAAGTCATGCCATGACAATTGGTACAAAAGCTGTTCTATATCTTCTCTTCGATTACCGCGATTACCTCCACTTCACATAGGACATCCTTAGGAAGTTTCTGTGCTGCGACACAGGAGCGTGCCGGCTTACCTATAAAATATTCCGCATAGACCTCATTAAATGCTGCAAAATCCTCCATATTCTTTAAAAAGCAGGTGGTTTTAATCACATTTTCAAAGGTTACTCCTGCTGCCTCTAATATTGCCCTAACATTTTTCATTACCTGACTTGCCTGAACCCTGATATCTCCCTCTATAATCTGTCCGTTCTCCGGATTTATCGGAATCTGTCCCGATGCAAACATAAGGTTATTATAGATTAATGCCTGAGAATAAGGTCCAATTGCTGCTGGTGCCTTATCAGTTTGGATGACTTTAAACATGGATGGTACCTCCGGTCTTCATTTTTGTTCTTAATTATACTGATTATAAGGATAAAAATCAAGACAAATTGCTCTCAGTGCATTTCACACTAGCGTCCATGCCTGCGACTTGCTCGCAAGCCTAATTTCAATAATAACATGCCTGCCCTTAGTTTAAGTTTGAGCCAAGTGTGTCCTTCACACTTTGGTTACAGAGGCTCAAACTTGGAAGTGTGAATTATGCTTTTCAATAATTCACATTACTTCGCCCCACTGCCAAACAGCACAACCCATAAAGTCTTTAGCAAGATCTTCGCATCCATCATAAAAGACCAATTATCTATATACTCCAGGTCCATCTTCACTACGTCCTCAAAGTCATTGATATTGCTTCTGCCACTGACCTGCCATAGACCTGTAACTCCGGCCTTTAGGGTTAGCCTCCTTTTATGTCTGCCTTCATACTGGACAAATTCTGACTCGGTTGGGGGCCTCGTGCCAACTAAACTCATGTCACCTTTAAATACATTAAAAAATTGTGGGAATTCGTCTAAGCTGGTCTTACGAAGGAATCTTCCCACTTTAGTCACCCGCGGGTCATCTTTCATTTTAAACATAAATCCATTCATCTCGTTATGTTCCATAAGCTCTGCTTTCCGCTTTTCTGCATCCATATACATGGAACGGAACTTATATATTCGAAAGCGCCTGCCATTTTTTCCTATTCTCACTTGAGTAAAGAAAATAGGTCCCGGAGATTCTATTAATATTGCTGGTGCTATGAGTAGGGTCAATAATACTGCTACGACGCTGCCAACTAACCCACCTACTATATCTACAATTCGTTTCAATAGCAATTGACTTTCGTTAAACAACCTTGAACTAAAGGTCAGTACATGATATCCGCTCATCTGTCTGACTTCCTTCTCATGAATCTTAAGTCCGAAGGTATTGATACTTAAGTCCACTGTTATCCCCATATTCTGAAATTCCAGAACCGTTTCCTCTAAGTCTAGATTAAGCCAACTAGTCGGAATATGGATGAATACACCATCGATTACTTCATTTTTAGCTATATCAAACATATTAATAAAGTCAGCCTTAACTTCGATATCCTCTATTTTCTGACCTATTAAACATTTATCTAAGATCGTTAAATATGTTATTTGATACTCCCAATCATTTTCATTACGAATTCGAGCAAGGACCTTCTTTATCTGGTCAGAGGTTGTTATTATCATAACTTTATAACTGGAACTACTCTTCTTAAATACACCAAGCAGTAGAATCTTAAAGTATTGCCTAAATATATAAGTAATCAATATATTTAATAGAAAGAAGCATAGGAAGAAAAGTCTTGAGTAGTAGGCCCCTTCTTGAAAAATAAACATTACTGCTGTTAATGTAACCGCCAGGCCAGTGTTTATTTTAATTACAGCAAACATTTCATCAAGGAAACCACGTTTAAAGAGTTTACTATAGGTATCATACAAGTAATAAATTACGATGTATAAAAGAAGTACTATTGCAAAAGCTCCTCCGTATATATTGACATTAAACCATTTTTTTGTTATTCCCCCATACCTAATCCAGGTTGCTAATAAAAATGACAGTATGATGCTGCATAGATCAACCAACAGAAGATATTTGTTGGGTAAATTCTTTTTCATTAAATCCATAGTATCTCCCACTCCTAATAAAAAGTTGATTTTTCTTTGCTATAAAGATACATATGCCAAACAAAGTTAGTATTAATGTAAGCGTAATCACTAGCACATCAAATTGAATTTCCGATTGTAATAACGGACCCGTCTTTAGATAAATAACATTACCGGACATATCAACAATCTGTTCGATATCCCTTTCCGAGCTGAATGCCAACTTAAGACCGCATAATTTGTAAATCTGCTTAAATATGTAAATAGTTACTTTCCTTCCATCAATGGACATTTTCTTAATATCGCTTTCCTTCTCACGGTGTATAATTGTATTTCGGCCTTTAATTAGGTCTTCTATTTCATGGGCCTTATCTGTACTTAATACTACTTCTGATTTCCTTAAATACTCTTTTAGGTAATTGAAATAGACCTCATTTGTATTATTTTCCAAATCCATAGACTTATTATGTAGCTCTTTCCAATCGGAAAGCATCATTAATACTCTTTTTTCTGATATGTTTAACCCATTATCCTGGGTCAGCTCTATGTAACTTGACATCGTTGGAACACTTTCAAGTTCCTTCGCTTTCATACTACCTCTTGCAATGGTAACGATACTTATAATAGCTATCATTATGCAAGTTGTCATAATCGTAAGTATTGCCTGTTTATTATCGTACTTTTTAATATCTGAATCCATTGTTATACATCTCCCTACAATGTCTGTTTTATTAAAGCATGAGCTTACATCCTTAAAGTATTTTGACTAATAGCTCTTTTGTAGGGTTATCTGAAATCTATCCTCAATACATATAAAGAGGTTTGTAACTGTTCAGTGCCTTCACAGTTATATTTGCACTACAAAACGGATAAAAATACATCCGTTTTGGCGCTGAAATTCTCGAATCCACTTCGTGATTCTCGTGATTTTGAATAGTCACAGAGGTTTATACTATATTTAATTTAACTTCTATATTCTGCCAGCAAAAGAATTATATAATAGAAATAGCACATAATCAACTATTAAATGGTAAAATTAGGAAAATGTCGTTGATAGATTTTCCTATTTTTATACAGCAGTTTTTGAGTTTCCTTTATATCCTATCGCATACGACTTTATTCTAGACATTAGCCTATAGGCTGAATCAATGTCCTTTGTCTGTGTAAATGTTTGCCAACAGAAAATAAGTAAAATCAAAATATTATCTATAGGTGAAACATAAAATGAGAGTTTTGCAAATTCAATATATGCAAAACTCTCATCTTTAAGTACATATTAATAAATCTCACTCAAATTCCTACTTCTCTACATGGTGGCAAGCCACAAGATGTCCCTGTTTCATCTCTAGTATAGGTTTCTGTTGTCTACAGATATCAGTGGCATATGGACAGCGCCCTGCAAACGGACAACCGGGTGGTGTATTGATTGGACTAGGCACATCACCTGCTAATATCTGACGGTTCTTCTGTGCTTCCTGATCAGGATCAGGAATTGGGACAGCCGATAATAATGCCTGTGAATAAGGATGTAATGTCTTTACATATAGCTCTTCACTACTTGCCAACTCAACGATATTTCCAAGATACATAACAGCGATACGATCACTAATGTATTTTACGATATTTAAGTCATGGGCAATAAACAGGTAGGTAAGTCCAAGCTTCTTCTGTAAATCATGCAGAAGATTAATAATCTGCGACTGAATGGATACGTCCAGTGCCGATATCGGCTCATCGCACACGATAAATTCAGGTTCAATGGCAAGTGCTCTTGCTATCCCGATTCGCTGACGCTGTCCCCCTGAGAATTCATGAGGAAACCGGTTAGCATGTTCACGGTTTAAACCTACCAGCTCCAAAAGCTCAAACACCCTTTCTTGCCGCTTCTTATGATCATACATATTATGAATTATCATACCCTCTTCGACAATAGAACCCACTGTCATACGGGGATCAAGCGAGGAATAAGGATCTTGGAAAATTATCTGAGCCATTTTAGTGTAAGCGAAACGTGTCTTCCTATTAATCTCCATGTCCTTTTTACCATGATATAGAATCCTACCTTTTGTAGGTGGGTATATCCCCATCAAAACCTTACCCAAGGTGGATTTACCACATCCAGATTCACCAACCAGGCCCAAGGTTTCACCCTTCATGATATCCATATTAACATGGTTTACTGCTGTTAAGATACCTTCAGATACCCTAAATTGCTTGCTTACATCCTGAAGCTCAACTAACTTGTCTTGAGCCGCACCCTTAGCGTCATTATCATTATTAGCTTCATTATTAATTAATGTTCTATTATTTTTCATCCTTTGCACCTCCACCCTGTGGGGCCGGGCAATCCTTATGCAATAACCAACAAGCTGATTCGTGTTTCATTTCTGGTGTAAAATAAGGAGGCATCTGGGTATGACAAATTTTCATGGTATGCTGGCATCTGCTTGCAAATGGACAGCCAAGCGGTGGATTAAGTAAATCCGGAGGAGTCCCTGCGATGGAAACCAGGCGTACATTGCGATCCATGTCAGTCTTAGGAAGACTCCGAAGTAATGCTTCTGTATAAGGGTGGGACGGACGGTAGAAGATGTCTTCAGCAGTACCGGTCTCAACTATCTTACCAGCGTACATAACTGCCACACGGTCTGCCATGCTCGCAACCACTCCGAGGTCATGAGTTATTAATATAACTGCTGTATTGGTCTTATCCTTAATCTCCTTTAAGAGATCCATAATCTGCGCTTGTATGGTTACATCCAAAGCAGTAGTTGGTTCATCAGCAATCAACAGCTTTGGCGCACAGGACAATGCCATAGCAATCATAACCCTTTGTCTCATTCCACCGGAAAATTCATGTGGATATTGCTTTGCACGTTGTTCTGTATTCGGTATCTTAACAATCTCCAGCAAGCGGATTGCTTCCTTATGTGCTTCCTCTAGAGAAATTTTCTGATGATGTCGAATTGCTTCAGTCAGCTGCTTACCTACCTGCATAGTAGGATTTAGGCAGGTCATTGGATCCTGAAATATCATACTGACATCTTTACCACGAATCTTCATCATTTCCTTCTCTGATGCTTTTACTATATCCTTACCTGCTAAGATAATTTCTCCGTCCACTATTCTAGCCGGGGGCATGGGGTTTAGCTTCATAATAGTCTGTGCTGTTACACTCTTGCCACATCCACTCTCACCTACAATAGCAAGCACCTCGCCTTGCTTCAGTTCAAAACTTACACCCCGTACAGCCTTAATCTCACCTGCATACGTATCGAAGGATACATTCAGATTCTTCACTTCTAATACTTTACTCATCCTGTTACCTCCTTAGCCTAGGATCTAATGCGTCACGTAAACCATCTCCCAGTAAATTGAAGGATAGCATGGTTAGACAGATGCAGACAGCGGGAATGACTAGCTGTGAGGGGTAGGTCTGAAAGACCATACTACCATCACTTGCCATAATACCCCAGCTTGACTTAGGTACTGGAACACCCAACCCGATATAGCTTAGGAAAGCTTCAGTAAATATTACACTAGGAATCGCTAAAGTAATATTTACAATGACTACACTAAGTGTATTTGGAATTAAATGTTTCAAAATAATTCTAGAAGGTTTTGCACCCATAACCTTTGCCGCAACGATATAATCCTGCTGCTTTAACCCCATAATTTGTCCTCGGACCAGGCGTGCCATGCCGGTCCATCCGACAGCTGCATAAGCAATTACCATCGTCATTACTCCTGGCTCTAGAACCATCATTAACAAAATAACAATTATCAAATATGGAATACCATTTATAACTTCAATGATTCTCATCATGATATTATCCACTGCACCCCCTGCATAGCCAGAGATGCCTCCATATATAATACCTATGATGCAATTTACAAATACAGCGGAAATAGCGATAAATAAAGAGACTCTGCCGCCAGCAGCTATTCTTGTAAAAATATCTCGTCCTAAGGTATCGCTTCCGAATATATGTGTATGCCCATCGATAGGATCTTTAAAGCCCATCGGTGCATCGGTATGTGCATAGTGCTGTTCACTGATTGTATAAGGAGAGACCATCGGAATAATAATTGAAAGAAGAGATATCAATATGATAATACCCAGACAAACCATGGCAGCCTTATTCTTCTTAAGTCGATGCATCGCATCCTTCCAATAGCTTGTATTGGGCCTCGATATGCTTTCGCTCTCGGTAGCGTTACCGCCTACCCATTCAAAACTGCTTTTTTCTATCTTGTCCATCGTATCACTCCTTTAATTGCGATAGCTTCACACGGGGATCAATGAAACCGTAGGCAAGGTCAACTATCAGATTTGCTATAACCAGGAATGCTCCATAGAATAAGGTAATACCTGAAATCATCGTATAATCCTGTACCTGAATGCTCCGTACGAAGAATTTTCCCATACCGGGAATAGAGAATATATTTTCAACTACAAATGCTCCGGTCAATACTGCTGCTGCAATCGGACCAAGTACTGTTATTACTGGCATTATTGCATTACGTACAGCATGCTTCCAGATAATCTTCTTTTGTGATAGACCCTTCGATTTCGCTGTTTTAATATAATCCTGCCCGAGTACATCTAGCATACTAGTTCTCATCAATCTAGAAATCGTAGCCATGGAGCCAAAGCTTAAGGCGAAGGCAGGCAGTATCTTACTAGAGAACGAATTCCATCCGGTAATCGGAAATATTCTGAGGTCAGTCAATTGGAACAGCTTAAGGCCTAGGAAATACTGCAACAAGGAACCAATAATAAAGCTTGGTACGGATACACCGATAATTGCAATCAACATCGTTATCGTATCCCATTTAGTTCCTCTCTTTACCGCCGCTATAATACCGAGTAACACCCCCATGACTGTAGCAAAAATCAAGGACCTAATACCTAAATCAAATGAATATGGAAATGCTTGCGCAATTATTTCGGTTACCTGGCGATTATTATAATGCATTGAAAGACCTAAGTCTCCTTTAAAAACATTACTTACATACATTATAAACTGAGTCATCATTGGTTTATCAAGTCCATATTTCTCATTCAATGCCTTCATGGTCGCTTCCGGGATCGTCTTCTCACCAATGAAGGGATCACCAGGTAGTAGCCTCATCATGAAGAAGGTTATACCAACCAGCGTGAGCAAGGTTAAAAATGCATAAAACAAACGCTTTACTATATATTTAGCCACATGCATTCCTCCTTTCTATTTATGTTTACGAGCTATCAAGTCATATTTCACCTTAAGAATTGATATCCTATATCGCTTTCATTAGTACTGATATAAAGTAATATAGGATGGCAATTCTATCTGGAAATTTAGTATGTCCTTGTCATTAGCACCACTATATAATACTAGCATTATTTTCGATATTATTCGTTAGGGAATTGTTGGGGATTGAAAATTTAAAAAGGAAGTGCGGGTTTTATTATATAGCCCGCACCACCCTGAATAAATCTATTATGATATTTAATTATTTCGCTAATTTAACATATCTGAAATTCATATCCTGGAAGGCTGTTCTAATTACACCAGTAGCTATCTTGCCACTCATAACATAGTCTTTTGCTCTCCAGTAAACAGGTCCAATAGGTAGATCAGACATTAATAACTTTTCAAGTTCCATTAAGTAGCCAAAACGTGTTGCAGGATCCAACTCCACACGAACCTTTCCTAATAATTCATCGTATGCTGCACTTGTATAGCTAGTGTGGTTGTTACCATTACCGGTTTCAAACATATCAAGATAAGTCATAGGATCGTTATAGTCAGGACCCCAGCCTGCAAATACGATAGAGAAGTCCTTATTGGACATTCTTTCAAGTCTGCTTTTAAAAGGCATAGATTCAACCTTAATATCCAGACCAAGGTTAACCTTCAACTGCTCCTGAACGAAGGATGCCATCTTTATCGGCTGATCACCATCATCGCAAATCATGGTAAGCTCAATCTTATCGACACCAAGCTCCTCTAAAGCTTTTTCATAAAACTCTTTCGCCTTAGCTACATCAAGAACAGGAACTAATGCACCCACTTCTTCTGCGAACTTTTTCTCAAGACCATTTAATCCAGGTGCTGTAAAAGAAACAGCAGGTAGAGAGTTATTCTTTAAAACTGCAGTAATAAAAGCTTGCCTATCAACTGCATAGGTAATTGCTGTACGAAGATTAGCATTTGAAAGGAATTCATCATTCAAATTATACTCTAAATAGAAGGTTGAACCATCATCATAGGTATTAACAGGGAATTTCTCACCTGTAAGAGACTTAACCTGATCGCCTGTTAAGCCGACCACATCTACCTCACCCGCTTTGAAAGAGTTTAGCATTGCATTACTATCGTTAATCATTACCATAGTAATTTTCTCAAGTTCAATCTCACTTGCATTGTAGAAATCAGGGTTCTTCTCAAGAACCATTTTGTTCTCATGCTCCCATTCCGACATAATAAACGGTCCATTATAAACCATCTTATCTGCGTCTGTACCATATGCTGTACCAAACTCATTGTAGGCTTTCTCATTAACAGGTGCAAATGCACCGAAGGCCAAGGTAGAAATGAAATAGGATGCAGGATTCTCTAAGGTTACTTCTAACTGATAATCAGAAATGGCTTTAAAACCAAGTTCTTCAGCAGCCACTTCACCGCTATTGTAAGCAAGACCATTCTTAAAGATATAGCCAAAGTATGCATAATCAGATGCAAATTCAGGTGTTAAGAGTGATTTCCAAGCAAATACAAAATCATTTGCGGTAACTGCTTCTCCATTGGACCATTTCATATCCTCACGAAGATTAAAGGTATAGGTAAGTTCATCTTCGCTTATTGTCCAGTCTTTAGCCACTCCGGGAACAACCTCATCATTCTCATCTAGCATAACGAGATTCTCGACTATATGCCTTAATACAGAAAAGGATACTGTATCTGTCATAGTTACTGAAAACATTTCCGGTGGTTCCTGTGCGATGTTTACAGTTATCGAATTTGCGTCAGAGGTTCCGGGGTATGCGCTTCTATCTCCGTCATCTGAAGGATCCGTTATATCATCATTGTCCTTATCATCATTGTCCTTAATATCCTCAGTATCCTTTTTATCCTCAGTGTCTTTCGTATCATTTTTCTTACCACAAGCGGCCAATAACATAACTGACATGGCTAGAACTAATAATACGGTAAGTAATTTTTTAATCTTCATAATAATCACCAAACCTTTCTAATAATTGCAAACTTTGGGCCGTTATCACAAATTTGTCAAGTGAAGATGTTCTTTCTTCACACTGTTCTCCTCTATGTAGCTTCACTCCCTTTGCCTTATTATAATAGCTTGCACTAGATATTTAGTCAATATTGATACTTTTTACATTTTTTCCATATCATTCCATCTCAGTTAAGTTATATCAGAATATGTGCCATATTTGCTTGCTCAATTAGTAACAGAAGCTTTTTCCCTGTAATTACCAAATAATAAATATCAAAAAAACTCCTTATATGGAAAACAACTAAGCTGTCTTCCTTATAAGGAGTAACCATTAACCTTTTTATTTAAACCATATATGAATGCAGAACATGATGAAAAGATAGAATATACTAAAGAATATGATAGCTATTAACAGCGAAGCGGCTAATGCACTGAAGGTTAATCTCAGTGATTCTTTTCTAGTCATAACGGGGAAGGGTACCTTACTTTCTTCAAATATAGGTTTCCCTGGACTGTGCCAAGGCATTCCCTCTATATTCATATTGGCTATTACCCGGTCGTCCTCCGGCTCTATTAATGTATTTTTTTTCTTTTTATTCATTATCTCACCTCATTACTGTGCGTTCAAATCTGATTCAATCCTCATTATATAGATGGCATACTACATAATGCCCATCTTCAATTTCCCTAACCTCTGGTTCAATTGTCTTACACATCTCCATGCATCTATTGCATCTAGTATGGAATTTACATCCCTTAGGAGGATTTGCAGGAGAAGGAATGCTTCCCTCTAAAATAACTCGATTCATCTTAATTTCCGGATCAGGATTCGGAATAGCACTTAATAGGGCCTGCGTATATGGATGAGCAGGATTAGCAAAGATGTCTACTGTGGGACCATACTCAACTATACTTCCTAAATACATTACGCCTACAGTATCTGATATATGCTCTACCACCGATAAATCATGGGATATAAACAAATAGGTAAGATTGTGGCTATCCTGCAGATCCTTTAATAGATTGATTATCTGTGCTTGAATAGATACATCTAACGCTGAAACAGGCTCATCGCAAACAATAAAATCCGGATTAACCGCCAGTGCTCTAGCAATACATATTCTCTGTCTTTGACCGCCGGAAAATTCGTGAGGATAACGGTCCTTATGATAGGGCTGTAACCCACAAGAATTCATGATCTGATCCAGATAGCTTTCATATTCGCTCTTTGTAACAATCTTATGCTGTTTAACAGCTTCACCGATGATTTCTCCTACCGGAAGCCTTGGTGACAGGCTGGAATAAGGATCCTGGAAAATAATCTGCATCTTGGTACGTAGCTGTCTTAGCTTTTTTCTATCTAAATCAAATACTTCTTCACCTCTAAAAATAACATCTCCACTGGTCTTTTCAATTAATCTGAGAATTGTACGGCCTACTGTTGATTTACCACAGCCGGATTCTCCTACAAGACCCATTGTGGTACCTCTCTTAATCTTAAAGCTGATACCATCCACTGCTTTAACTTCACCCTTTTGTTTTGAGAAGACACCAGCTTTAATCGGGAAGTATTTCTTAAGATTTTTCACCTCTAGAATATTATCTTCTGAGGAATAATCCTTAATCGTATTATCTTCCATTCTCTGTCGCTCCTCCCTTCTCATCTGTATATAGGTAGCAGGATACCGCATGGGTTGGTGTCAGATAGACTTCCCTTGGATATTCCCCTTCGCAGGCAGTCATACTCTTCTCACAGCGATCCTTAAAATAGCAATAATTTGGCATATTCACCGGATTAGGAACTTTTCCTGGAATGCTATATAGACGTTCTACCTGCTTACCTACCACAGGCTTACTATTCATCAGACCTATGGTATAAGGGTGACAAGGATTCTTAAATATCTCCTGTGCCGTACCTCTTTCAATAATTCTACCAGCATACATTACCACAACAAAATCTGCCATCTCAGCGATGACACCAAGATCATGGGTTATAAGCATAATACTGCTGTTTATTTGATCCTTTAATTTTCGTAGCAGCTCTAGAATCTGAGCCTGGATAGTAACATCAAGGGCTGTTGTCGGTTCATCCGCAATAATCAATTTCGGATTGCAGGCCAAGCCCATAGCAATCATTACTCGTTGCCTCATTCCTCCGGATAATTCATGAGGATACATCTTATAGACGCCCTCACAGTTGGCGATTCCAACCAACTCCAGCATTTCAATGGAACGGGCTTTCACTTCTGATTTACTCATCTCTTTATTATGAAGCGCAATAACCTCATCAATCTGTAGTCCAATACGAAATACCGGATTTAAACTGGTCATAGGCTCCTGAAATATCATAGAAACCATATTACCTCTGAGCTTTTGCATCTCTTCAGTAGGCGTTTTAGCAATATCATATACATCAGTTCCTGTATTGAATCGAATTGCGCCCTTAACAATCTGCCCTTGAGGTCGCTGTACTAGCTGCATCATGGAAAGGCTGGTTACAGATTTACCACAGCCTGATTCTCCTACAACACCTACAGTCTTGCCCTTGGGAATATCAAAGGATACGCCATCCACAGCTTTCACTGTTCCTATGTCCGTGAAG
>DATESP010000008.1:0-12160 GCA_035270645.1 Mobilitalea sp.
CAACTACCTGATGATAACGATGTGACCCTCCCTCCAATACAAAGTGTGACTATGCCACCTGTTCAAGAGAACTCTGATTCCAATGTCATGCTTTATCCTGCCTATGAGACTACAAAAGCAGGTAAGAAATATGGGTATATCGATTCTCTCGGCGAATTCGTCCTTCCTGCTATATATAATTACGCTACTGTCTTTTCTGATGGAGTTGCCATTATATCAATAGAGGATTCCTATCAAATAATAAATACTAAGGGCGATATATTATTTGAAAACGACTATTTCATAAATGAATTTAGCAATGGAGCTGCTGTATTTCATAAAGTCACTGACAGCAAACTACTGTACGGCTATATAAATACTGCCGGAGAAGTTATCCTCGAACCTCAATACTCGGAGGCAGGGAATTTTGGCGAAGATAATACCGCTATTGTTTGTTCGGAAAGTGGTGTATATTCGCAGATTGATAAGAGCGGTAAAATAATTAAGGAACTGAACATAGAAGAATATTATGGTATTAATTTGTTCCGGGATGGCTACCTAGTATTTACCAACTATGAAAATTATGGTCAGGGTGTAAAGGATTTACAGGGTAAGGTTATCTTTGAGCCGATATATTCTGAAATATATAATCTTGGCAAAGGTTTATTTGCAATCCGACAACAGGGAGAGGATAATTATACCCCGGCTCTTGAACCAATGGCCATATTCAACAAGGAGGGTGAGCAGCTTTCTGATTATATTTACTATGAAGTTAATGAGTATCAGGGTGATATGGCCTCTGCCTCTGACAGACAATACACTTTCTTTATAGATACCGACGGAAAGCCTATGGAAGAATTTCCAAAGGTCGAGGGTATCGGAAATTTAAGGCTTATTGATGATATGATACAAGCCAATGTGGATAAAGATTTTTTCTATCTCACAAAGGATGGTACGATTATATGGAAGATGGAGCATCTGGACTGGCTTACGGATAATATAACTGCAAAAAGGTTAAGGTACAGACCTAACCGATTTGCACTTATCTCCTATCCGGAGCTTCAGGGACTTGATAATCAGGATGTACAGACTTTAATTAATCAAAAGGTGAGGAAAATCTTCAGACGCGACCCCAACTCCATCAACGAAGATGATGCCATATATATTGATGACGATTATTACATTGAGCTTTCGAATAATCTATTAACCGTTTATCGAGACGGCTATGATTATCCCTATGGGGCTGCACATGGAATGCCAATAAGAGATTATTACTACTTTGATATCACAACCGGAGAACAATATGAATTAGGTGATCTTTTTATTGATGATAGCCTCTACATCTCAAAACTAAACCTGATACTGGATAAAATGATAATAGATAGTGCACAGAATCCAGATTCCATGATTTTCACCGATTTTTTTACAGGGATTTCAGATAATCAGTACTTTATCCTTACGGAGGACTCCGTGATAATTTACTTCTATCCCTATGATATAGCTGCTTATGCTGCAGGATTTCCGGAGTTTAATATACCCTATACTGATCTCTCAGATATCATTAATACAGAAGGTAGCTTATGGAATTCCTTTGAGCACAACACATTAGATAAAACTTCAAATAATTCAGATACTACACTTACCAATCTTATGGATTCTGTTATAAAGCTATATGAAAAATCCATGGTCAGTGCTATCAATATTAATTATTTTGATTATGTAGAACCCCACCTTCTTAAGGAAAGCAGTCTATACAAGAGCCAGAAGGAACTTGTCAAAAGCTTAAGCGATCGGGATATACGGGAAGAATATATAAGCAGTAAGGTAGAAAAAGTAGAATATGACAGACCAAACAATCAATACTTAGTTTATACAGAAGAGATAATATCTATAGACTATCCTGACCAGGGTAAGGTAATCAAGACCTTTTACTATATCTACACTGTAGTTGCTAGTGATATAGGATATAGATTACAATTATCAGATATAAAGACGTGGGAACGTTAAAAGGGCTTTTACTGAGAACAATTCGATTAATAACTTGAGATATTCATATTACTACATAAAATTCCCCTAGGCCGCTACTATTATCTGCTTAGATAGTGGCCTAGGGGAGTTGTATAAATCAATCCTATTTTAGTACTTTAAATGCATCCCTTCCAAGATATCTTGCCGCACTTCCCAGCTCCTGCTCTATCCTAAGAAGCTGATTATACTTTGCAACACGGTCAGTTCTTGAAGGTGCACCGGTCTTGATCTGCCCAGCATTCGTTGCAACTGCAATATCTGCCAGAGTAACATCTTCAGTTTCTCCTGAGCGATGTGATACCACTGCAGTCCAACCATTATTCTTCGTCATTTCAATAGCATCCAGAGTCTCAGTCAGGGTGCCGATCTGGTTTACCTTAATTAATACGGAATTTGAAACGCCTTGTAGAATACCGTCCTTGATACGGCTGGTATTTGTAACAAATAAATCATCTCCGACTAGCTGAACCTTGTTACCTATACGATCCGTTAACAGCTTCCAGCCCTTCCAGTCTTCCTCAGAAAGTCCATCCTCCAAGGAAATTACCGGATACTTGGTACATACCTGATCCCAGAAATCTACCATTTCCTCAACTGTCTTATACTCTCCTGCCTTCCAGAAAAGGTAGTCACCTTCTCTGCCAGCCTTCTTTGCTTCATCATACATCTCTGTCGCTGCAGCATCGATTGCTATAAAGAAATCCACACCAGGACGATATCCTGCTGCTTCTATCGCCTTCACGATATAATCTAGCGCCTGAGTATCACTACTAAACTTCGGAGCGAATCCACCCTCATCTCCAACTGCTGTTATAAATCCATCTGCTTTAAGAAGCTTCTTTAAGGTATGAAACACAGTTGTGCTGTGTTCAAGCGCTTCCGAAAAGCTATTAGCACCCACTGGCATGATCATAAATTCCTGTATGTTTAAGCTTGAGTCTGCATGCTTCCCTCCATTGATGATGTTCATCATCGGAACGGGCAGAGTCTTCGCATTAACACCACCGAGATACCGGTATAACGGTAATTTTAGAGAAGCCGCTGCTGCTTTGGCCACAGCCAGTGATACACCTAGAATTGCATTAGCACCTAATTTTCCTTTGTTTCCTGTTCCATCGAGAGCAATCATCTTAGCATCTATTCCCGCCTGGTCACTTGCATCCAATCCCTTCAATGCAGAAGCGATAGCATTATTAACATTATCTACAGCTTTTCGAACACCGTTGCCGAGATATCTGGATTTGTCACCATCTCGAAGCTCAACTGCTTCAAAGGCTCCGGTCGAGGCTCCTGAGGGTACTGCCGCCCTTCCAACACTTCCATCTGCTAGTATAACCTCCGCCTCTACGGTTGGATTACCCCGTGAATCTAAGATCTCTCTACCAATTACCTGTTCAATGATTAAGTTTTTCATGTTTTACCTCTTTTCTGCGCTGCTTTTTGTGCTATAATATTTATTTGTGGCATCTTTCTTTATTATCTACTTGAATATGGAAAATATACTATATCTAATACTTAACATTATTGTTGAACTTTGTCTGTGATTTAAGTCACAAAATACCAAGGTAGTTACTTATAGATGCTCCTTACTATACCATGGTTCCATTTTATTCTATATATTAATTTGGGGCAAGTGAATAATAAAACAGGTTAACAAAGGTTTTAAAAACTTGCCACAAATAGTATATATTGGATTGCTATGCACTAAAAAAATTGATATACTATTTTAAAGAACCAAAGAAAGTATTACACTTACTTGAAATGGAGGCAGATTATGAGTAAAATTTTTGATAAATTACGGCCCTACCTGGATAAATCCATGGCTCTACAGACTGCGAGAAATTTATTTGAATGGGACGAGCAGACCCTTGCACCCTTTGAAGCATCAGAATATACATCCAAGGTAGTTGGAATCCTATCCGATGAATATATGAAAAGTCTGATTAATGACGAGGTACGAAAGCTTCTAAAAAAGCTTCAAGATGATAAAGAACAGGAAGAGCTGACGGATACCGAGAAAGCGATTGTAAAGGAACTCGCTAAGACCTATGAGCAGCTTGAAAATATCCCTCCTGAGGAATATAGAGCTTACAATGAACTTACCGCTGTATCCGGCCGTATATGGTCGAAAGCAAAGAAGGACAACAAATATGAGGACTTTGCTCCCTATCTTAAGAAGGTAATAGACTATAAGAAGAAATTTGCCGGATATCGCATAAGGGATGATAAGAAGCCCTACGAGGTATTACTATCAGACTTTGAAGAATGCTTTGGAATTACGGAGCTCGATTCCTTCTTTGAAAAGATGAAAGCTGAAATCGTACCCTTATTAAAGCAAGTTGCAGATAAGGCTGATACTATTGATAAGAAGTATAATTATTTGAATTATGATGTTGATAAGCAGAAGGAGTTCTGCCGATTCTTAAGTGGTTATGTCGGTTTTGATTTCAATCGTGGAGTCATCGATGAAAGCGCTCATCCTTTCACGCTTCAGCTTCATAACCATGATGTGCGAATTACCAACCACTATATTGAGGATAATCTGGAAAGTGCAATGTTTTCCATGATTCATGAAAGCGGACATGCCCTTTACGAGATGAATATAGATGATTCACTAACTCAGACCTTGGTCGGGGAAGGCGCTTCAATGGGTATGCATGAATCGCAGTCCAGATTCTTTGAGAATATCATCGGAAGAAGTGAGGCCTTCTGGGCCCCAATCTTTGGTAAACTCGTAGCTACCTATCCTGAGAACCTGAAGGATATCAGTTTGGAGCATTTCATAAAAGGAATCAATAAGGCCGAGCCCAGCCTGATTCGTACTGAAGCAGACGAACTTTCCTACACAATCCATATCATCATACGTTATGAGATCGAGAAAATGATCTTCAGTGAGAATGTTGATATCAATAAGCTCCCTGAAATCTGGAATCAAAAGTATAAGGACTATATGGGGATTACTCCACCCAGTGATTCAGTGGGTATATTACAAGATACACATTGGTCGTGGGGCGAATTTGGGTATTTCCCTTCCTATGCGATAGGCTCTGCAGTCGCTTCTCAGCTTTATGCGAAAATGGAAGAAGTTATGCCAGTAGAACAATATCTAAGAGAGGGTAATCTGACTCCTATCCGCGAGTTTCTAAGAGACTCCATTCATAAATATGGAGCTACCAAGAATACTAATCAATTTATGAAGGCTATAACTGGCGAGGAATTCAATGCAGATTATTTCATAAAGTATTTGAAAGATAAATATGAACAGCTTTATGAATTAAATTAGTCTTTATTATTTTAGTAAAGTACGTTACTATAATTTTCAATATACAAATTAATTACAATATTAGATAATAATAATACTATGGCAGTTTATACACAACAGAAGATGATTTTATATAGAAAGAGGTAGACTCATGAAGCTTTGGGGCGGACGTTTTACAAAGGAGACAAATCAACTGGTTCATAATTTCAATGCATCGATAGCCTTCGATCAGAAATTCTTTAAGCAGGATATTGAAGGGAGTATAGCTCATGTAACGATGTTAGCAAAACAGGGGATTCTTTCAGAAGATGAGAAGAACAGTATCATAAGCGGTCTCTCCTCAATTATGAATGATATTCAGAGTGGCAACCTCGCAATTGACGGGGAGCATGAGGATATTCACAGCTTCGTGGAAGCACATCTGATTAGTAGGATTGGTGAGGCTGGGAAGAAGCTTCATACCGGTAGAAGTCGCAATGACCAGGTTGCCTTGGATATGAGACTCTATACCCGCGATGAGATTACAGAGCTGGATGGCCTGCTGAAACATTTGCTAGAGACAATCCACGGAATTATGAAAGCCAATACTGATACCTTTATGCCAGGTTTTACTCATCTGCAGAAGGCGCAGCCGGTAACTCTGGCCCATCATCTGGGAGCTTACTTCGAGATGTTTCGAAGAGACCGTTCTAGGCTGTTAGATATTAAGAAACGTATGAATTACTGCCCTCTTGGTTCCGGTGCACTGGCTGGAACTACCTATCCTTTAGACAGAGCTTATACTGCAGAGCTACTTGGCTTTGACGGACCTACTTTAAACAGCATGGATGGTGTCTCAGACCGTGACTATCTGATTGAACTTCTTAGTGCACTTTCTACTGTCATGATGCACCTAAGCAGGTTCAGCGAAGAGATTATTATCTGGAACAGTAATGAATACCGTTTTGTTGAAATAGATGATGCTTATTCTACCGGTTCTTCTATCATGCCACAGAAGAAGAATCCTGATATTGCAGAGCTGGTCAGAGGAAAGACTGGCCGTGTATATGGAGCACTATTCTCCCTCCTCACTACTATGAAGGGCCTTCCTCTCGCGTATAATAAAGATATGCAGGAGGATAAAGAGCTTACCTTTGATGCTATTGATACAGCAAAGGGATGTCTCTCATTATTTGATGGAATGCTGGCAACTATGAAGTTTAATAAAGCAGTGATGGCTGCAAGTGCCAAGAAGGGCTTTACCAATGCTACAGATGCTGCAGATTATCTTGTAAATAATGGTGTCCCCTTTCGAGATGCTCATGGTATCGTAGGGCAGCTCGTACTCTTCTGTATTGATAAAGGGATTGCCTTGGAGGATATGAGTCTTGCAGAATTTAAAGCAATCAGTCCAGTCTTCGAGCAGGATATCTATGATGCAATCAGCTTGAATACCTGCGTGGAAAAACGTAATACCATAGGCGCACCAGGTACTGAGGCTATGTCTAAAGTATTAGAAATCAACGAGAAATACTTGAGTATATAATCTGCGCTATATATAACACCATCAAAAATTAATCGAATGCTTAGTCAATAGTTTCATCAAAAGATTGTTAATACTTAGTCAAATGATTTGCCGAGAAATATGTTATGCAAATTGCCAAGGGATTTTTCAATAAATTATAAGTAAATTGTCAGGAGATTGTCAAGAAGAGTCAAAAACAAAATGTTTTTGACTCTTCTTTATTTTTACATTGCCACCTTTATCCATTGACAAATAAGGTAAATAAAGGGGTTTATTACATGTTACTACCATTGACAATATATTTATGAATAATATATACTTAGATATCGTTAAATATTTAACAAAATATAAGTATATCAACAAAGGAGTCTGTTCTATGAATAGTTATATACAACTTAAGAAATCAAATTGCAAAAACTGCTATAAATGTATCAGACATTGTCCCGTAAAATCCATAAGTTTTTCTGATCATCAGGCTCGTATAATACAAGATCAATGCATCCTGTGCGGTGAATGCTTTGTAGCCTGTCCACAGAATGCCAAGGAAATTCGAAATGATGTTCAATTGGTCAAAAAACTCTTAGCCTTAGGTAAACCTGTATATGCAAGTATAGCTCCCTCCTTTGTAGCCAATTATACAGGTTGCGATATACATACAATCGAAACGGCTTTAAAAAAGCTTGGGTTTAGTGGTGCGGAAGAGACCGCACTTGGGGCTACCATTGTAAAGAAAAAATATGAAGAAATGATTGCTTCTGGAAATAGTAAGGTGATTATATCTTCTTGCTGTCACACAGTCAATTCCTTGATTCAAAAATACTATCCAGAAGCACTACCTTACCTTGCGAATGTAATATCTCCGATGCAGGCTCATTGTCTAAAAATAAAAGAAAAGTATCCGGAAGCTTATACTGTGTTTATTGGGCCATGCATCTCCAAAAAGGAGGAAGCGGAGCTTTACCCTGGTATTGTTGACTGTGCTCTTACCTTTGAGGAATTATCCGCTTGGTTGGTGGAAGAAGCTATTACTATTCAAGTAGCAGAAAAATCAGACGATTTAGCTGAAGGAAGAGCCAGGCTCTTCCCCGTGACAGGTGGAATTATCCGTTCCATGAATAAACCTGATGCCACATATGACTATATCAGTATTGATGGAATTGAGCATTGTAAGAGTGTCCTTAAGAATATCATAGAAGGGTCACTCTCCCATTTGTTTATTGAGATGTCTGCCTGTGTCGGAAGCTGTACTGGTGGCCCGGCCATGGATAAAGATCACCGTACACCAATATCAGATTATATTGCCGTAAAGAGTTATTCCAAAAAAAATGATTTTGAAATAACTCCACCAGATGCCACTAAAATGAAGAAAAGTTTCACCTATATAGGCAGCAACAACCAGATGCCTGGAAGTGCTGCTATAAGTGAGATTTTAAGTAAGATGGGAAAAGCCACAAGCGAACAGGAATTAAATTGCGGCAGCTGTGGCTATAATACCTGTCGAGATAAGGCTATAGCTGTATATCAAGGAAAGGCAGATCTGACGATGTGCCTTCCCTTCCTAAAAGAAAAGGCCGAGAATTTTTCTGATAACATTATTTACAATATGCCTAATGGTGTCATTGTCATGAATGAAAACCTTGAAGTCCAGCAGATTAACAGAGCAGCACGACAAATTCTTAATATAAATAACAAGCTTGATATACTTGGCTGTCCGGTTGTCCGAATCCTTAATCCAGCGGCATACCTAGAAGTTATGAACAACGGTATTACCATACGTGATAAGTTGAACTATCTGGCCGAATATCAAAAATACATTGAAGAGACCATAATATATGATAAGGTTTACCATATCATTATAAGTATTCTTCGAGATATTACTGCAGAAGAAAAATTGAAGCTTCAGAAGGAAGATACCAATAAACGAACCATAGAAATTACTGACAATGTCATCGAGAAACAGATGCGTGTTGTACAGGAAATTGCCTCTTTACTAGGTGATACTGCCGCAGAAACAAAGATAGCACTGTCTAATCTAAAGGAGACATTAAAAAATGAATCACCTTTGTACTGATGTTGGATATCTAAGTGTTAATAAATACAATGAACAGCTCTGCGGAGACCATATAGAACTTGTGCACCAGGATGAAGATACTTTTGTTTTGGTGTTGGCAGATGGCCTCGGAAGCGGTGTCAAGGCTAATATACTCTCCACCTTAACCGCGAAAATCATTTCTACCATGATGGCAAACCATATGAGCATTGAGAATTGCGTCAATACTTTAGCTTCTACTCTTCCCGTTAGCCTAGAACACGGAATCGCCTATTCTACATTTTCAATTATACAGGTGATTGACAGCAAGGTAGCAGAGGTGATACAATACGACAATCCGCAAGTGATTCTCCTTCGAAATGGAATCAATTATAACTATAGTAACATCATTCTGCAAATCAATGATAAGACAATCTATAAATCGAGTATTGAACTTCTTCCCGGCGATATTCTTATTGCTATGAGTGACGGTGCGGTATATGCCGGTCCCGGAAAAGCTATGAATCAGGAATGGAAACGTCAGAACATCATCGAGTATTTAGAAGCCAATTATAATGACAATTACTCTGCTAAAATGATTTCAACACAGTTATTAGATAAATGTATGGCCCTTTACGGATCACAGCCTGGGGATGATACTACTATCGCAGCGATAAAAATACGACAACGGCAAGCGATAAATCTCTTGATTGGCCCACCCTCTAACCCTAATGACATCAACAAGATGTTGGCGCTTTTCTTCGCCAAGGAGGGAAAGCATATTATCTGCGGTGGCACGACCTCTTCACTGGTAGCAAAGTATTTAGGAAAAGAAATCGAAACTGATATGGATTATCTCGACCCTGATATTCCCCCTATATCTAAGATTGAAGGGATTGATCTGGTTACAGAAGGTGTTATTACCATTAACCAGGTACTTTTGTATGCAAAGAATTACCTTGAGAATAACGATTTCGATATGGAATGGAGCCTGCAGGAAGACGCAGCTTCCTTAGTATCAAGGCTTCTGCTAGAGGAAGCTACAGACATTAATTTCTATGTTGGCAAAGCGATGAATCCTGCCCATCAGAACAGTGATTTACAACTTCATTTCAGCATTAAGATGAGACTGATTGAAGAACTCTCTGAATGCCTGAAAGGAATCGGAAAACGTGTCAGTATAAGTTATTTTTAGTCTTTACTAGATAATACGTAATCAAAATAATAATTACACGAAAGGCAGAAAAATGAGAAAGTTTGATACACAGGTACAATACTTGAAATATAAGGTGTTGAGAGAGGTTGCGAGAAGCGCCTTTGATAACGATTTACATCATGCAGTATATAAGATCCCGCAAATGATTGTTGCCGGTCCCAAGGCAACGACACGCTGTTGCGTATACAAGGAACGAGCTATCGTATATGATCGAATTAATATTGCAATGGGTGGAAATTCAGATAATCCCAATGTGATTGAAGTTTTAAATATCGCCTGTGATGAGTGTCCGGTCGGTGGTTTTGAGGTATCCAATGCCTGCAGGGGCTGTATTGCCCATAACTGTGAGGATGCATGTAAGCTCGGAGCAATAACCTTTGATGAAAACCAAAAAGCTCACATTGATAAGGATAAATGTGTTGAATGTGGACGATGTGCCTCCGTCTGTCCCTTCAGTGCAATAGCCAATAACAAACGTCCCTGTCAGATTTCCTGTAAGGTTAAGGCTATCAGCATGGATGAGGATAAGAAAGCCTTAATTGACAATAATAAATGTATTTCCTGTGGTGCCTGTGTATATCAGTGTCCCTTTGGCGCCATTATGGATAAATCATACATTGTAAATGTGGTTGACTTAATCAAGGAAAGTCTAAATAACACTAAATATAAAGTGATCGCCATCATTGCACCCTCCATCGCCAGTCAGTTCAGGTATGCTAAGCTTGGCCAGGTTTTATACGGCTTAAAAAAGTTGGGCTTTCACAGTATCGTAGAAGCCGCTCTGGGTGCAGATATGGTAGCAAGTACCGAAGCAGATGAACTTCTAGAAAAAGGATTTCTTACAAGCTCCTGCTGTCCTGCCTTCGTTGACTATATACATAAGCAGTTCCCAGCCATGAAAAAGCATATCTCACATAATCTTTCACCGATGGCCACAATAGCCAAATATATGAAGACGTCTGATCCTTCTTGCAAGGTTGTATTTATAGGCCCCTGCACAGCCAAAAAGATGGAAATTAAACGTCCTGAGGTCGCTCCTTATGTAGACAGCGTCATCACCTTTGAAGAATTGCAGGCTTTATTTGACAGTAGGAACATTAATATAAGTGAGCTTCCGCTAGATACTCTGGAAACCTCTTCCTATTTTGGCAGAATATTTGCGAGAAGCGGTGGTCTTTCCGAAGCTGTTAATGAGGTCCTCATAGAGAAGGGCAAAGAATCCTTTGAATTAAAGCCAATTGTATGTGATGGGATCGAGGCTTGTAGAACTGCATTAATGAAGGCTACTAAAAATGCTCTGCCCTTTAATTTTATTGAGGGTATGGCTTGTAGCGGGGGATGTATCGGTGGTGCCGGCTGCCTTACCCATGGAGACAAGAATAAAAGCGAGATCGATCATTATGGTAAAGAAGCCTTAGAAAAAACTATTTTAGATACAATTGCACCCTATCATAACCATGACCTGAGATAACCCTACACCTCTACTACCTCGATGACTTACCCATATCGATATTAAAACGCCCTATCTTCTGATGACAATAAAATCATAGAAAATAGGGCGTAATTATTCTTTTATTATTTTATCCACTTAAAGTTAGGATACCTTAGGAAGGCTTTGCTCTTAATCTTGTCCTTGGAGACAAATTTATTTGTCCAAAATCTTGAGTCCTCAGAGTTATTTCTATTGTCACCCATCATAAAGTATGAGTCCTCGGGAACGATGAAAGTTTTAGTCCCATCGCTAGCTTCATATTCCGCTGAAGAATCAAAGTGATATTCTTTAGGATAATCCCATTCTTCCCTCACGTAATCTTCCACCAGTTCCTCATCGTCTATAAAGACTACACCGTCTTTAATGCTCACCTTCTCACCGGGAAGTCCGATAATTCTCTTAATGTAATCTACTGATTCATCATCAGGGAAAGGAAATACTACTATATCTCCTCTTTTGGGATCATCAAAAAGATATGCAAGTCGGAAAGTCATAATCTTATCACCGGTCATAATCGTATTCTCCATGGAACCGGTAGGTATCTTCTCATTAAGCAGGACAAATCTATTAATAAATAATGCTACCAAGATGGCTATACCAAATACCAGTACCCAGCTAATTATTTCTTTAATAATCTTCTTGTTCATTAA
>DATESP010000009.1:0-26465 GCA_035270645.1 Mobilitalea sp.
GTTGGATCATTTTACAGTACCCTCCTTGGAAGCTAGGCTGACCTCAGATACTTATAATGTACATAATATGATAGGTATGATGCAGCGGATTGGCGTTCGAGCTCCGATTCTGTTAATCGGTGGAACTGTGATTACCAGCACATTGGAGCCGGTACTTACACTGGTATTAGCCGGTATGCTTCCATTTCTGGGATTTGTGGTGTTTGTAGTCTCCAAGAAAGGTATTCCCTTATATACTAAGCTCCAGCTATCAGCTGATAAATTGGTACGGGTAGTGAGAGAGAACATCACTGGTGTCCGTGTAATTAAGGCATTGTCTAAAACCCAGTATGAGAAGAATCGATTCAGCGAGGTGAATAGTGAGGTAGTTGCTAAGGAACTCAAAGCAGGCACTGTTATGGCAATTTCAAACCCAGTCATGAATCTCCTGCTAAATATTGGTCTTACTCTGGTGGTAATCGTAGGTGCCTTCCGTGTTAATATCGGTGCTTCCCAACCCGGTAAGATTGTAGCATTTTTGTCATATTTTGCAATCATGTTACAGGCTGTAATGGCAATAACCAGAATCTTCGTAATCTACTCCAAGGCAAGCGCTTCGGCTGATCGTATAGCCGAAGTATTAGATACAGAAGAGGATTTACAGGTTCATAATTTTAAACATTTACATCAGAAGGATGAACTTTTTCAACAAGAAGATGAACTGGTACATCCTTCCGATATTCAGCAGGCGGATTATCATGTCAGATTTAATCATGTTAGCTTTTCATATACCACAGAACCCTGCATTACGGATATTGACTTTGGGATTAAGAAGGGGGAAAGTCTTGGAATTATCGGTTCTACCGGTTCGGGGAAGACTACCTTGGTCAACCTTCTGATGAGGTTTTACGATGTCAACGAAGGAAATATAGCAATCGACGGACAGGATGTGAGAATCTTCGATAAACAGGAGCTTCGCAGGAAATTTGGAGTCGTGTTTCAGAACGATGTACTATTTGCCGATCGTATCTATGAAAATATTAGCTTCGGCAGGGAGCTGCCTGTCGAGCGGGTAAGGGAAGCTGTAGAGGATGCTCAGGCAGCAGAGTTTATATCCGGGTTGGAGGATAGTCTGGAGTTTAGACTTTCAATAAAGGGAAGCAATCTAAGCGGGGGGCAGAAGCAGAGGCTACTTGTTTCCAGGGCCTTAGCCGGGGAACCTGAGATTCTGATATTAGATGACTCCTCCAGTGCTCTGGATTTTAAGACTGATTCCCTCCTTAGGAAGGCTATTAGGGAAAACTACAAGGGTACGACTAATATCGTGATTGCACAGAGAATCAGTTCTGTGATGAAGCTAAGCCATATTCTTGTCATTGAAGATGGCCAGACAGTAGGTTATGGAACTCATGAGGAACTACTTGAAACCTGTGAGGTTTACCAGGAAATCTACCAATCTCAGATATTATCATAATAATACAAGTTATCAGTGGAGGTGAGATAATCTATGCCAGTCAATTCAAATATGGGCGGTAAATCCAGAATGAGTGATAAGACGGATAAGCCGAAGGACACTAGGTATGTACTCGGACGGCTTTGGAATTATATATATCGCTATAAATGGTTATTAGCATTGGCATTTATACTAACCATTGCCAGCAATCTATTTGCCCTGTTAGGCCCGATGCTTTCAGGCTTTGCCATTGATGCTATTGAACCCGGCAAAGGCCTAGTTGTGTTCAAAAAAGTATTTTATTATGCCAAATGGATGATATTGTTCTATATTATTTCCTCAGTATTCTCCTACATACTCTCTGTATTGATGATCCGGATAAGCCAGAAGATGGTATACCGTATGAGGGAGGATGTATTTTCTAAGCTTGTAGAACTTCCGATAGGATACTTTGACCGTAACCAGGCTGGTGATATCATCAGTAGGATTTCCTACGACATAGATACAATCAACACCTCCTTGTCAACCGATCTTATTCAAATATGTGCCAGTATTATTACGATTATCGGTGCCTTAGTGATGATGTTTGTTATCTCACCCGTGTTGGTACTTGTTATGCTAGTTACCATACCCATTTCATTGATTTACACACGTTTTATGGCTAAGAAACTGAGGCCCCTATTTCGAAAGCGTTCTGCTAAGCTTGGTGAAATGAATGGATTTGTTGAGGAAATGGTTTCCGGACAGAAGACTATAAAGGCGTATGCCGCAGAAGCTGCAGTGATGAACCGCTTCGACCGTATCAATTCAGAGACAGTGGATGCCTATTATAATGCTGAATATTACGGCAGTATGACAGGCCCTACCGTTAATTTTGTCAATAATCTGTCGTTGTCGTTGATTACTGTATTCGGAGCGATTTTATATCTATATGGCAGGATGTCCCTTGGACATATCTCATCCTTTGTGCAGTACAGCCGTAAGTTCTCAGGACCGATTAACGAAGCCGCTAATATCATCAGTGAACTTCAATCTGCAGCAGCTGCGGCTGAAAGGGTATTTAAGCTAATTGATGAGGAACCTGAAAAACAGGACGCAGAGGCTGCTATGGAACTACTTGAGGTTGAGGGCGATGTCTCTATCCAAGGAGTTTCCTTTGGTTATCTCCCAGACAAGGTAATAATTAAGAATCTATTCCTTCATGCGAAGCCCGGAAGCTTAACAGCCATTGTCGGCCCAACCGGCGCGGGCAAGACAACCATCATAAATCTTCTTATGAGATTTTACGATGTATGGGATGGTAATATATTTGTAGATAACAATGAAACCAGAGATCTGACTAGAAAAAGCCTTCGTAAAGCCTATGCCATGGTTCTTCAGGACACCTGGTTATTTGCAGGAACTATCTTTGAAAATATTGCTTATGGTAAAGAGGATGCCACCCTAGAAGAGGTTGTTGAAGCTGCAAAGATGACAGGTATGCATAACTATATCAAGAGACTTCCAGAGGGCTATGATACAATCGTCAATGAGGATGGGATGAATATCTCAAAGGGGCAGAAACAGCTGTTAACCATAGCAAGGGCTATGTTGTTGGAGGCGAATATGCTAATTCTTGATGAAGCTACGTCTAATGTCGATACTAGAACAGAGATTAAAATACAGAAAGCCATGCGTAGGTTAATGGAGCAGAAGACCTGTTTTGTCATTGCCCACCGCTTGTCCACAATCCAGGGAGCGGATAATATTCTGGTCGTTGATCAGGGTAATGTAGTGGAGCAGGGAACCCATACCGAACTGATGGAGCGGAAGGAATTCTATTATAGGCTATACAATTCACAATTCGAGTAGACTTTGATTTGATTTTTGCTGGTTTATAAGTATCGGATTGTGGTATAATATGTTTATAGTGGAACATATAGTTACTTTCATAGAAGGGCAGGATGATGTTATGCAAAATAAAGGAATTTTACCGGAACAATATCTGATATATGGAACAATGGGACTTGGAGGCGAATGGAATGATACGACTCAGCTTACTAAGGCTCACTTAGAGGAAGCAAAAGCAGCGATCGACACTGCCTTAGAGTGTGGTATCACGTATTTTGATTTGGCAGATATCTATAGGGCAGGGAAGTCAGAGAAAGTATTCGGCCAGTATCTGAAGGAAAAGCCTGGTATCAGAGAAAAGATGATCCTTCAATCTAAGGTTGGAATTCATCTGACCGGAGCTCCGTTTGGATCTCGTTTTAACTTCTCCTATGAACATATTATTACAGCTGTTGATGGAATATTAAGCCGTCTAGGAACGGATTATCTCGATATATTATTGCTTCACAGACCGGATCCATTGTTGGATCGAGATGAGATTAAACAAGCAATGGATGAATTGTTCGCGCAAGGGAAGATTCGCGCTCTTGGAGTCTCCAACATGGACTATCATCAGATTAAACTACTGGAGGCATATACCGGTAGGAAAATCATAGCAAATCAATTGGAGCTTAGCCTTCTAAAGACCGATTTTGTAAGTAGTGCAACTGGTTTTAATAATGCAACCGGGAAAAATCTTGATTTTCAACTTGGAACCCTAGAATATTGTATGCTGAATAATGTAAGCTTACAAGCCTGGGGACCTTTAGCGAAAGGTATTTATACCGGAAAACCGTTGGATGAGAATACACCGGAAACCGTCATTAAGACGAAGGAAATTGTTGAGAGAATAGCGAAAGAGCAAAAGGTTTCAAGTGAAGGGGTAGTCTTAGCATGGCTTATGAAACATCCAGCGAAGATTAATCCGGTTATAGGTTCAAAGAATCCTGAAAGAATAAAGAAGGCAATGGATGCTTTTAAGGTTAAGCTTACAAGGGATGAATGGTATGAATTATTGGTTGCTTCCAAGGGAGTAAGTATGCCATAACGTTCCGGTTCTAATTTGATTAACTCACCACTTATAGAAGTGGGAGTCTTCTCTAACAGAGATAAAATATAGGAGGTACTATAGCATGAATGAGGGTAGTGAAAAAAAAGGCGGGCGTAGTCTGGTAAAATGTCTTGTATGCGGTGAAATCTTTGATTCCTCGCTAGACATCTGTCCAGTCTGCGGTGTAGGCAGAGAGTTCTTTGTACCTTACGAGGAAGAGCAGACAAGCTTTTCTAAGGATACCAGCGAGGTATTCATTATTTTAGGAAATGGTGCAGCGGGTATTAGCGCAGCGGAAGCGATCAGGGATAGAAATTCAACCTGCTCAATAATTATGATATCCAATGAGTCGGTCCTCAGCTATAACCGTCCTATGCTAACAAAAGCTTTAAGTACATTGCTTAGTGCTGAGGAGATAGCGATTCATGATAATGACTGGTATTTAAAAAACAATATCACAAATATATTGGAAATCGGCATAGAAATGCTTGATCCAGCGAATAAAGCAGTTATCTTCACGGATGGTACCCAGTTAAATTACGACAAATGCATCTATGCTCTTGGAGCTGAGTGCTTTGTCCCCCCCTTCTTAGGTGTCAACAAACCGGAGGTAATAGCAATACGAAATATAGCAGATGTAATGAAAATCAGGGAATTGCAGCCAAAGGTTAAGAACACGGTGGTAATCGGTGGCGGAGTACTTGGTTTGGAAGCCGCATGGGAGATGAGTAAATCCAGTAAGGTCACAGTATTGGAGATTGCCGATAAGTTGATGGTACGCCAATTAGATGATGAAGCAGGAGAACTGCTTGGAGAATTGATACGCGGTGTGGGTATAGGATTTCGTGTAAACGCCAATATTACTGAGATAATAGGTGACGAGTCAGTAACCGGAGTCAAGCTGGAGAGCGGGGAGATTTTCCCGGCTGATCTCGTAATAATATCATGTGGTATCCGTGCAAATGCAATAATTGCCAAAGAGGCTGGGATTGAGATTAAGCGAGCTGTTGTAGTAAACGATAAGATGGAAACCAGTACCCCTTATATCTATGCCTGTGGTGATTGCGCCGAGTACCAAGGTATCAACTATGCCATCTGGTCTCAGGCCTTGGAGATGGGGAAGGTTGCAGGAGCAAATGCAGCCGGTGATGCACTGTCCTATGAAATAGTTCCGGCTGCACTGACCTTTGAAGGGATGAATACTGCCCTGTTTGCTGCAGGAGATAACGGAAAGAATTCGGAACTTCAGTATAGGACTAAGACAATAAGGGATGAAGCTGGGAAGAATTTTGAAAAATACTATTTTGCCTGCGACCATCTCGCAGGTGTTATTCTGATTGGCGACACGACTAAGCTAGTTGAGCTAACCGCGGCATTGCAGGATAAGCGCACTTACCAGTTAGTCTTCTCCAACATAAATTAAGATTGTTATTGAAAATAGTTCTCATTTAGGGTAGAATATAACTATCAAGGAATATTAAGACTTTAACCACACAGAAAGGACGATAAAATTATGTTAAATAAAGAAGTAACGAGACTATTAAATGAACAAATCAATAAGGAGTTCTACTCTGCATATCTATATATGGATATGGCAGATTATTATGCTGACCAGAACCTGAAGGGCTTTGAGAATTGGTTCAACATACAACTTCAGGAAGAAAGAGATCATGCAATGTTATTCCGTCAATATATTTTAAATAATGCTGAATCGGTTACACTTCTTGAGATTGCAGCACCGGATATTAAATACTCAAACTTCCGTGATCCATTGGTAGCAGCCTTAGCCCATGAACAGTATGTAACTGCTTCCATCAATACGATTTATGAAGAAGCGTATAAGATTAAAGATTTCCGTACCATGCAATTCCTAGATTGGTTTGTTAAGGAACAAGGCGAAGAAGAGATGAATGCAGATGATAATATCAAGAAATATGACCTTTTCGCCGGCGATCCTAAAGGACTGTACATGCTTGATAATGAAATGAAAGCAAGAGTTTATACTCCTGCATCCTTAGTATTATAATATTGTTGTAATTATAGGCACTGTGAATCAGATATGACTTAGATCATGTTAATTCATAGTGCCCTTTTTATTACTAATTGATGACAAAGTTATTTAGGCGTAAGGCACTAACTACAACAGTAACAAAAAGATCATATATACAGATAATTCAAATTGTTGATCGCACTAAAGTATTCAGATTGAAAAACAATTAAAAAACTCAGACTAATGGCCTATGTCTTATAGATATCAATGCAATATGCAATGTATTTTCAATTAATTCCTACGAAAAATGTTGAAATAGTAGATGTGATAGTATACTATATTAATATAATATACAATTTCAAATACTTACTTAAATCATCTTAGAAATAACATATAAATGACAAGCCTGTAATAGAGAATTTTTACTTTATTTCTTACAGATTAAGGAGTACAGATGAAGAGCGTTAAAACAAAGGGTATACTTTACTCATTATCGCTAATATTGTTAGCTGTCTTACCTTTAGGATTTGGAGCTTATTTCAGTTTCAAAAAAATTCTAGTAAGCGAGGTAAACCAGGCAATTGTCAGAGTGGCAGAAGAAACTGCTGATCATCTGAACAGTTATATTGAACAATTTATTGCGCCTTTGGTGGGGATTTCGCAAAATGAACAGATTATCAGTATGGATTGGCCGCTGCAAAGAGATATTTTGAATGCCCAGATTAATCCTTATTATCTCAGTGTTGCAGTACTAGATTCTAAAGGAAATGCACACTATGTCGATGAGACAACGTTGGATTTGAGCGATAGAGAGTATATTACAGAAGCTCTATCAGGTAATATATCTTTTTCCGAGGTTATAACAAGCCGAAAAACTGGTGAGCATGTTATTATGGTAGCAGTTCCGATTTTTAAGGACAAAGTCATACAGGGTGCATTGATAGCTAGACTTAATGATGATTTTCTTTCTGATTTTGCACTGACACGTGGTTATGGTGAAAATGGGCGGGCATATATCATTAGTGATAATGGGGCATTTATATCAAGGCCTCAGCAGGAAAAGGATGATACAACCTTAAACATATATGAAGCTGCACAGAAGGATAATAGCTTTGATGCTTTTGCTGAATTCGTGCAGAACAGTAATAGTAAACAATCAGGCTTTGGAAGCTATGCCTTTCAGGATGAGCAGATATTGATGGGATACGCCTCTGTTCATGAAACAAATTGGAAGATCTATGTAGGAACGGTTGAAGATGAAGCATTGGATAATCTTATTCATTTAGCGAAGACATTTATTGGCTTAATTATAGTTTCACTTATTTTCTGCTCCTTACTGGCATTCTATGTCGTACGAAGGTTTGTAAAGCCAATTGTTGAGTTGAGCTCATTATTTGCTAAGGGGGCTCTAGGCAATCTTACGGTGAGATTTATGCCAAAATCCAATGATGAGCTTGGAAGCTTAGGGCAGAGCTTTAATCGTATGATGGATAGTATAAAGACCTTAACGCAATATGATCCTTTAACATCTCTTTTGAACCAATATGTACTAGAGAAAGAAGTAGAGACTCTAGTAAACAGCGAAGGCTCACAGAAATTATCTCTTATAATGGTTGCGATAGATAAATTCAGTAGCATTAATAATTCCTTTGGGTATGCGATGGGGGATGCAGTCCTCTGTGAAGTGGCTGTTCGAATAGCAAAATGTACCCCTGGAGATTACCAGTTATACCGCTATAAGGGGGATGAATTTATTGTTATGGGAACTAAATTTCCTGTAGGTGATGAACTTTATACTATATCTCAAAAGATATTAGCTGCTCTACACGAGCGCTATCAAATCAAAGGGAAGAATATCAGTATAGATGTCAGTATAGGTATCTTTTTATGGACTGAGGAAACCAGAGCTGAGGAGCCCTTAAAAGCAGTAACCAATGCTATGAATTATGCAAGATATATCGGTAGTAATCAGATACAGAAATATAATCCATTGATACATGCCAATTTATTAGGAATTAGACAACTGCAGACAGATATCATTAGTGGTATAAGTGAGGAACAGTTTTCCTTGGTATATCAACCGATGGTTGATTTGGAAAATAGAAAGGTAGTTCAAATAGAAGCACTAATCAGGTGGAAACATCCTAAAAGAGGGCTTTTGTATCCAGATCAATTTATTGATTTAGCCGAACAAAATGGCACGATAACCAATATAGATATCTGGGTTATGAATAACGTATGTAAGCAAATAAAAGCTTGGAAGGATATCAGACAAAAACCATTCATTATTTCTATAAATGTATCAGCCAAAACCTTTGAGGACAAGAAGTTTGTTCCAATCATAGTAGATATCATGAATCAATATGGTATTGAGCCAAGTTTGATACAGCTAGAAATTACGGAACGTATGGCTATTAAAAATGTTGATGAAAGTATTATGAAACTAAATGAACTACGAACCATGGGTATACGTATCGCAATTGATGATTTTGGAATTGGATATTCATCTCTCAGCTATATAATACGCTTGCCAATAGACAGTATTAAGATTGATAAGTCATTTATTCAGAATATGAATAAGAGTAAAGAGGCAAGGGCTCTTGTATCAACTATAATCAGTTTATGTAAAACCTTAAAATATAATGTGATTGCGGAAGGTATTGAGAGTATAGAAGAGCTAGATTATCTCAAAGAGAATGAGTGTGATGTGGGACAAGGATATTATTTTTCAAAGCCGGTGAGCATAGAAGAATTAGTGAAAAATTGCCAAGCGGGGTGAAAGATATAACTAAGTGAAAGAAGTAGCAGAGTGAAAGATATATCTGGGTGTAAGACTTAATCAAGTAGAAGATATTGCAGAGTAAAAGATATAGCAGAGTAAAAGTATAACTGAGTGATAGATTTGTTTAGAATAGTATAAAGATCATTTAAAGAAGCCCATTGACCGGAGTAAGAACTCTAGTTTAATGGGCTTAATCGTTGGCATACTTGATATATTATGGTTAAGAACTGGATTCAAGCTACTCTAGTCCCAGCAGTTCTTCTATGATTTTAGCAGCATCACCTACATAGCAGGGACATAACTTCTTAAAAAGACCATGTTCCGATGCAAATGTTACTCCCTTTTCAGTACTGATGTCACTACCTAATAAATCATGGCATTCGATGGAACCGTACATTTCTTTGAATCTATTTGTAAATTCTCTGACCAGACGGTAAGTGTTCTCCCGTGCATCATTATCTTCGGGCAGATATTTACCATACTTAAGTCCAATAAGCATAAATGCCCCTGTGACCGCTCCACAAGTGTAACCCATCCGTGCCATACCACCGCCAAAGGGACAGGCTACCTTCAAAGCAGTTTCCCTATCAAGCCCGAGCTGCTCGCTGTAGGTTGAAAAGACTGCTTGTGAGCAATTGAAACCTTGGTTATAGCATTCTACTGCGTTATCTGCTTTACTCATAATTCCCCTCATTTCTGCGCTGTATTTTGCGCATTGTTAAATCTGATATGTAATAGCATTATACAAGTTATTAGACACTAGCGTCCACGCCTGCGACTTGCTCGCAGGCCTAAATTCAACGTGTGAATTATGCTTTTAATAATTCACACTAATAATATATGTATAAAGGTATATATATCACATATATATGTTGATTACAAGAAATATTGTCCATACTTTATACTAATAATCCATAGATGTTCCATTGCCATTCATAGGGGTATAAGTTATAATCTAAAACAATGCAAAAACTAATAGAATTAATTATTGGGGTATGATTTAATATATTGCTGCTCTGTACAAGGGAGGAAATCAAATGGATTTGATCAAGATGAATGCAAATGATACCGGACTAAAGAAGGAAAAAAGTAAAATTGTGGTGAATAGTTATTTCACCTTGGCGGATCAAGGGAAGGTAGCTGATATCTGTATTTCGGAAATGGATTATAAAGGTATCTCTATTGCAGCTAAGGCACTGACAGAAGATATTGAATTAGTAACAGGAAGAAAGCCTTTATTGAATAATAATATCAGCGAAGGTCAGATGGTTTTAGCTGGAAGTTTGGGTAATAATGAATGGATTGATGCCTTGGTTGCAGAAGGCAGAATTGATGTCAGTGGCATAATAGGTACTTGGGAAACCTATGTCATAGAGACGATTGAAAAGCCGTTTCCGGAAGTAGACAAAGCCCTTGTAATTGCAGGAAGCGATAAACGTGGTACTATTTACGGCATCTATAAGCTGTCTGAGATGATAGGAGTATCAGCCTGGGTATGGTGGGCTGACAGCTATCCGGTTAAGAAGCAGAAGCTTTTGATTGCCGATGGCAGGATAGAGAGTAAGGTACCCTCAGTTCAGTACAGAGGAATATTTATTAACGATGAAGAGCCTTGTTTCGGAACCTGGTGTTGGAGCAAATTTGGCGGCATCAACTCCAAGATGTATGTCCATGTATTTGAACTAATCCTTCGTTTAAAGGGTAATTTCATGTGGCCTGCTATGTGGGGGAAGAGCATCAATATTGATGATCCGGAGAGCCCGAGGCTTGCAGATGAATACGGTGTCGTTTTGGGAACCTCCCATCATGAGCCGATGATGCGTGCACAGAAGGAATGGACTGTACTTGGTGATGAATATGGTGGACATGCTAACTGGAACTATCAGAGAAACCAGGAAGGCCTGTATCGCTTTTGGGAAGATAGAATCAGAGAGAATAAGGACTATGAGAAGCTTGTCACAGTCGGTATGCGCGGTGATGGTGATGAGTCCATGGTTCAGGGTGGCAAGACGGAGGAGGTCATTGCCCTCTATGAGAAGATCGTAGCGGACCAGAGGAAGATTCTGGCAAAGCATATTAATCCCGATGTGACTAAGGTTCCTCAGGTATGGTGTCTATATAAAGAAGTAGAGGCCTTCTATGCCGCAGGTATGAAGGTTCCTGAGGATATAACCTTAATGCTTTGTGATGATAACTTTGGTAATGTACGTCATCTGCCGATTGGCGAGATGAGAAACCATAAGGGCGGCTTCGGAATGTATTATCATTTCGACTATGTTGGTGGACCCTTCTCCTATAAATGGATTAACAATATGCCATTACAGAAGATATGGGAACAGATGACCATGGCGTATGAATATGGTGTAGATAAAATATGGATAGTCAACGTCGGTGACCTAAAGCCGATGGAATTCCCGATTGAATATTTCCTCGATCTTGCATATGACATCGATAAATGGGGGCAGAGGAATAAGGTAGAAGAATATACATATCTTTGGGCTAAGAAGGAATTCGGTAAGAAGTTTGCCAAGGATACGGCAGCGGCGCTAAGAGGATATACGAAGATTAACGGAATCAGGAAACCAGAGAATATATTCCCTGACACCCTTCATCCAGTTAATTATGATGAAGCAGACAGAATACTAGCAAAGTACGAGAGGATTGCAAATCTGGCTGAAGACATCTACGCAAAATTACCGAAGGATAAGAAGGATTCCTTCTATCAGTTGGTGTTATATCCGGCCAAGGCTTCCTATCTGATCTACCGGTTTCACATCTATACAGCGAAGAATCTGCTGTATGCCAAGCAGGGTAGGAATATGGCAAATCACTGTGCAAGGGTAGTTAATGACAGTTTTGTTAAGGACCTTCTCATGTCAGATCACTATAACCAGACCCTGGCAGGTGGTAAATGGTATGGAATGATGATGCAAGGACATATCGGACAGACCAATTGGCGTTCTGCAGAGGTTAATATCATGCCTGCTCTGAAGATGATTACGACCAAGATGGGAACCAGAATGCTGGTTACAGTACCAAACGATATGGAAGCATATGAAACAGGCACTGCGGAGCTTCCTAATTTCACGAATATCGGAAATGAGGTTCATACCATAGCTATCGGCAATGGTGGAGATACGCCGCTACAGGCGACCTTAACTACCGAGCAACCTTGGATTACCATGAAGCTTGAGGCTGAGGAAGCTCCTTATGTTACAGGAACCTTGATAAGTAATACTCTTGAGGATAGCCGGATTAATATATGTATTGACTGGAGTAAGCTTCAGGGCAAGAAGGATTATAATGGTACCATTACAATCACAGGCTCAGGTAATACGGTGGTGATAAATGTAAGGGCTATGCAATATAATGTGGAAAACCTTCCTGTAAAGACTTTTGTGGATACTCAGGGTATTATTGCAATCGAAGCAGAGCATTATGCTGACGTAGTCGATTTTGGCGAAGGAGCTTGGAAGGTAATCGATGATTATGGACGTACTCTTTCCTCAATGAAGGTATTTCCTACGAATCTTCCGGCTAAGAAACCCGGTAAGAACTCTCCTTATCTCGAGTATCGATTTGTTACGGAAGCTAAGGGAAGCATTAATGTATATACCTATAGTGCACCTACCAATAATCTGTCACCCGATACTGGAATGAAGTTCGCCCTAGAAGTTGACGGTGAGAAACCCAAGACCGTGGATACCTTCAAGAAGACGACCCCGGTTGGTGGTGGAGCAGTATGGGATGCCGGTGTTATGCTTAATGGCAGAGTATCCAAGACCTCACATGAAATATCGGACAGTCAGCTTCATACGCTTCGTATCTATATGGTAGATGCCGGCTTCGTATTGCAAAGAATCATTATCGAATGTGGAGGCAAACTTTTAGAAAGTTTCATTGGACCGGAGGAAAGCTATTATAAGAAATAGTATAGTATGATATTAATTAATAACGTTAGTATTCAATTAAAAAAAGTAGGAATATTCGAATAACATTTAACTAATGGGGTAGGGAGAATTCATTATATTATTATGTTAAATTCGTTATAGAACATAATATGTAAAGAAAGGAAGCTATAAAAATGGTATCAATAAAATGTTATGGAATTACTACAATAATTTATTTGGCATTATGTTTATGGGGGATATTTCTTCCCTCAGGAGATGAAATGGGTTATTCAGTGATTAATTTTTTTCTAATAATGCCATCTACCGCCTTTATTGTTTCATTAATACTTAGTAGAAAGAAGGGTTTTTTGTTCTGGTTTTATCCTATTTTTATAGGATCTATTGGTTTTATGATTCCATATATAGTATTTCATGGCTTTCATGGGCTTGCATTATTCTTAAATCTAATTCCTGCTTTGATAGGTACTATTGTAGGAACACTTATTAGATTAGGATGGATCGTAATAAAGGATATAAATGATAAATAGAACAAAAATTATTAGGAGGCTTTATTGTAATATTAGATCTGAAGCTTTAACAGATTTGTATAAAATCCGGGAAACGAGATGTCGACACATTCCGGGTTTAAGATTACAGTTTCACCCTCAGACATAAGAGCTGCTATGGCAAAGGACATCGCAATCCGGTGGTCGGACATGGTTTCTATGACGGCACCGTGAAGTGGTTTGCCACCATTAATTATCATCCCATCCTCGGTTGCGGTTATATCTGCACCCATAAGAGATAGGTTCTTCACCATAATGTCAATTCGGTTCGATTCTTTAACCTTTAGTTCCTGGGCATCCTTAATGACTGTACGGCCCTTCGCAAAGCAGGCAAGAACGGCAAGTATGGGGATCTCATCAATTAGTACAGGGATAATACTCCCACCGATTTCAGTTCCAATAAGCTCACTATGACGAACGTGGATATCAGCTACCGGCTCACCACCACTAAAGGTTACATTTTCTAAGGTTATATTTGCACCCATATTACGGCAGATTGTAAGGATTCCATCACGAGTTGGGTTGATACCGACATTCCTAATTATTAACTCTGAGTTAGGAACTATCAATGCGGCTGCGATAAGATAAGCCGCTGAAGAAATATCACCCGGAACGGATATATTTTTGCCAATAAGCTCGGGCTCTGGCAATATCGTAGCGGTAGTCCCATCGGATTTAATAGTTGCACCAAATTCGGAAAGCATCAGTTCAGTATGGTTTCTGGACAGGAAAGGTTCGGTTACGGAGGTTTCACCATCAGCATATAAGCCGGCAAGTAAGACACATGACTTTACCTGTGCAGAAGAAACCGGAGAAGGATAATGAATGCCCTTAATGCGGGTAGTAGCTGCTTTGGAGGCAGCGTCGAATATACTATTAATCATCAGAGGAGCACAGCCGTTCTCCAATTCACTATGAATATCAGCACCCATAAGCTTTAATGGAGTCATAATCCGACCCATTGGTCGCTTTTGGATGGAAGCATCCCCAGTTAAGGAGGAGGCAAAGCTCTGACCACATAGGATACCGGAGAGAAGTCTCATAGTAGTTCCACTATTTCCGACATCGAGGATATGAACTGGTCTGGTCAGACCATGAAGGCCTTTCCCATATATCGTAACCGTATTCAGTGAGGGGTTATTCTTAATTTCGATGCCTAGTTGCTTGAAGCAGCGGATTGTGGACAGACAGTCCTCACCCTGAAGAAAGTTTGTTACCTCAGTAGTGCCTTTAGCTAATGCTCCAAACATAACTGCGCGATGAGAAATGGATTTATCCCCCGGGATAGTTATGACTCCTTTTAATGGCCCTGTTTTCAGATTTGACATGAAATTCTCCTATCTTTAACAAATACGATATTATTTTATGATTTATCTTTCATATATACGGTGTTATTTTATGATTTACCTTTCATAAATACGATAATTATTTTTCTTTAAGAGAACGGCAGCATTTTCCTCTGCCTTCTCATCATAGAATTCAATCCTTAATACACCCTCTTCAAATTCTCGGTTATGAATAATCCCGATATTTTTAATACTAATATGGTTACCTGCCAGCAGTGTAGCTATGGTTGCGATTGCGCCAGCCTCATCCGTGATATCGAGGAAAATCTCAAAGAACTTCTTCATCATGCCTATGGATTTATTCGGAATCGAGCTACGATATTCTCCGGCGGTATCAAAGATATGGTAGAGATAATCCCCGTCCTTTTCAGCCAGGGCTTCTGATACCTTGTGTAAGGATTCGATATAGCGATCTAGGGAGCGCTTGATACCCGGTGCATTGGTTAAACTGATATCCTGCCACATGACGGGAGAAGAGGAGGCTATCCGGGTTATGTCCTTGAAACCACCGGCGGCAAGAGCGCTCATCTTCTCAGATATAGGGCCAGAATCTCGGACCAGATTGACCAGCTGGGCGGCAATAAGGTGGGGAACATGGCTAATCGTCGCAGTGATTTCATCGTGTTCAGCGGCATCCAGTATAATCGGGATGGATCCCATGTCTTCCACAAGATTATAAAGAGCAGCTAGCTTATCCTTTGAGACAGTATCAGAGGGAGTAAGAATATAATAAGCATTTTCCATAAGCATCGCATAGGAATTCATATAGCCTGTTTTCTCGGAGCCAGTCATCGGATGACCTCCGATAAAATGTCCCTCAAGGCCAAGTTCTAATGCAGCGAGGTGAATATTACCCTTTACACTTCCTACATCGGTAATGATGCAGGAGGGCTTTATGAGTGGCTTTAATTGCTTCATATATTCAATATTGGTCAGTACCGGGGCACACAGGAACAACAGATCACAGTCTGAGATGCAGTCTTCAAGGGTGCTGTAGACAGAGTCTAGGACTGTATCTGAAAGAGCAGCCACAAGATCAGTGCTTGGAGATTCCTTATGGTAATCATAGGCACATATATATAGATTTTGATTAGCCTTCTTTAAAGCACGGGCTATGGAACCGCCAATCAATCCAAATCCAATAAAGCTAATCTTATGAATGCCTTTAAAGTCACTTTCTATTTCTCCCATAAAAACCTCCTATTTATTATCCTAAAATGGAAATATGATTCGGGTGTTAAAAGCCATTCGAACATCTTGACTTCGTCAATTTGCCCATTCAATGTCTATATATCTAAGTGATGCGGAATATAGTTTGATGAACACCACTACGTACTTCATCCAAGCGAAAGAGTGTTGCGAATGAACTATGTTTTGCTTACAGAGTTTTACCCATCAGTGCAGCGAAGGGGCGAAGCTCCCTCGTTAAATTTTCAAACTGCTCAAAAGTTAAGGATTGTGGTCCATCGGATAATGCACAGGAGGGATTTGGGTGAGTCTCAATCATCAGACCATCAGCACCGACTGCAATTGCACACTTGGATAGAGGCTTTACGTAAGCTCGGACACCGGTTGCATGACTTGGATCTACGATGATCGGAAGGTGACTCTTTTCCTTAATAACTGGGACAGCACTGATATCTAGTGTGTTTCTGGTAGCAGTCTCAAAGGTTCGGATTCCACGTTCACAGAGTACTACATTCTGGTTACCCTCTGCAATAATGTATTCGGAAGCATTCAACCATTCATCTATCGTTGCTGACAGGCCACGTTTTAGTAATACAGGGATACCGGCTTTACCTGCTTCCTTCAATAGGTAGAAGTTCTGCATATTTCTTGCGCCAATCTGAAGCATATCTACATATTTCACAGCAGTTTCAATTGCGTTAAGACTGGTTACCTCACAGATTACCGGAAGTCCGGTTTCTTCTCGGGCTTCCTTCATGAATTTTAATCCTTCCTCTTCTAATCCCTGGAAGGCATAGGGGGAGGTTCTGGGTTTATAAGCACCTCCACGGAGAATCTGAGCTCCAGCTTTCTTAATTGCATGGGCAGTGGCTAATAATTGCTCCTTACTTTCTATAGCACAAGGGCCAGACATTATGACAAGAGTATCACCGCCGATGCTAACATTGCCAACCTTGACGATGGTTGGTTCAGGGTGAAATTTGCGGTTGGCCAGTTTATAGCTCTCAGTAACTGATACAATCTTATCTACATCTTCATAAATCTCGAGATTTTGATCTTGAAGTCTAGTCTTATCTCCGACAACTCCGATAATTGTAACCTCGGTACCGGCTGAGATATGGGCATTTAGACCTTTACCCTCTATGATATTTATAATGTTTTTGATAGATTCTTGTTTTGCTTTTGGTTTCATTACTATAATCATGAATTTGTCTCCTTTTAAAAGTTTAGTAAAGTATAACCTTAATATTATACGTTGTCAATACTCTATTACGTTGAAGTGTTACGGTTTAAAGTGCAAAAGAAATATCTTTGTTAATATTTACATAAAACTATTGTAAATACGACCCTACTCTAGTAAAATATACACAGAGGTATTTTGGGTAATGAACATATAAACCAAACCGATGCAAGTACAGATAATATGTTCATGTAACACTCTACTACTTACTATATCATGTATAGGAGGAAATCAATATGAATGTTTACACTTCAGAAAAGATTCGCAATGTTGTTTTGTTAGGCCACGGTAGCTGTGGCAAGACTACTTTAGTCGAAGCCATGGCGTACACGACTGGAATTATCAAACGTCAGGGAAAAGTTGAAGAAGGAAATACGATCAGTGATTACGACAAGGAAGAACAGAAGAGATTATTCTCCATCAGTACAACAGTAGTACCTATTATATTTGAGGACGTCAAGATTAATTTCCTAGACACACCGGGATATTTTGACTTTGTCGGTGAAGTAGAAGAAGCTATGCAAGCAGTGGAGGCAGCAGTAATTATAGTCTCTGCTAAAGCAGGAGTAGAAGTGGGGACCTTAAAAGCCTGGGAGTATTGTGAGAAGCATGACCTTCCAAGATTATTCTTTGTAACAGACATGGATGATGATAATGCCAGTTTCCGCGAGGTAATTGAGAATTTAACATCACTTTTCGGTAAGAAGATTGCACCCTTACATGTTCCAATAAGGGAAAATGAAAAATTTGTTGGGTTTGTAAATGTTGTTAAGATGGCCGGTAGAAGATTTACTACGGCAAGTGAATATGTGGAATGTGATATTCCAGATTATACTATGGAAAATCTTTCTAAGTTCAGGGAAACATTAATGGAAGCTGTTGCAGAGACTAGTGAAGAATATATGGAGAGATATTTTAATGGTGAAGAATTTACTCAGCAGGAGATTTCACAAGCACTTAGAAATAATGTAATAGATGGTTCAGTAGTTCCTGTACTTATGGGTTCTGGTTTATATGCACAGGGAACTACCATGCTGCTGCAGGCAATCGAGAAGTATTTCCCGAGCCCTACAAAAAAGAGTCTGGCAGGTAAGAATGTAAAGACCGGCGATAGTGTAGTTGCAGATTATGATGAGAAGAAACCCTTTACAGCAAGGGTATTTAAGACGATTGCGGATCCGTTCATCGGTAAGTTTTCCTTATTCAAGGTTTGTACTGGTGTGTTAAAGTCAGATGTAGTTGTTTATAATGTTGACAGGGATACCGAAGAGAAGGTTAGTAGAATCTATGTATTAAGAGGTAAAGAACAGATGGAGGTAACGGAACTCCATGCCGGTGATATCGGTGCGCTTGGAAAACTATCCGCAACTATAACCGGTGATACTCTGTCTACCAAGGCAGTACCGATTGTTTATGACCGTATCACAGTATCCACGCCTTTCACTTACCAGAGATTCAAGACAAAGAATAAGGGCGATGATGATAAGGTATCACAGGCGCTCGGTAAGCTGATGGATGAGGATCTTACCTTAAAGATGGTAAATGATAAAGAAAATAGACAAACCCTGTTATATGGAATTGGTGATCAGCAGCTGGATGTAACCATATGCAAACTGGCTTCAAAGTATAAGGTCGAAATAGAAGTTATGAAACCGAGGGTTCCATATCGTGAGACAATCCGCAAGAAGGTCAGCGTACGCGGCAGACATAAGAAACAGTCCGGTGGACATGGCCAATATGGTGATGTTCTGATTGAATTCGAATCCTCTGGAGATTTAGAGAAGGCATATGTATTCGAAGAGAAGGTATTCGGTGGCTCCGTACCTAGGAACTATTTCCCTGCAGTTGAAAAGGGTATCATAGATAGCGTTGTAAAGGGACCTGTTGCAGGATATCCGGTTGTTGGATTAAAGGCTACGCTTGTCGATGGTTCTTACCATCCGGTAGATTCCTCTGAAATGGCGTTCAAGATGGCAACTGTCTTAGCCTTCAAGCAGGGATTTATGGAAGCTTCTCCGGTACTTTTAGAGCCAATTGTATCCCTGAAGGTTGTCGTTCCGGACAAGTTTACCGGTGATATTATGGGCGACTTAAATAAGAGACGTGGCAGAGTGCTTGGAATGAATCCGGCCGCTGGAAAGCAGGAAATTATAGCTGACATCCCTCTATCTGAATTATATGGTTATTCTACAGATCTTCGTTCCATGACCGGTGGTATTGGTGATTATTCCTATGAATTTTCGCGCTATGAGCAAGCTCCCTCTGATATACAACAGAAGGTAATGGAGGAGAATGCGAAGGAAGAGGAAAACGTAAATTAATGAATATGATTAGATTAAATAATAAGTAGACTAATTGTAATTAGTTATAGTATTTGATAGAATATAAGTATCAATTATTACTGACATCATGGTTGCAGTAGTCAATTAACGCTCCTAAATATGGACAGGCTTAAGCCCGCAATGTTTAGGAGCGAAGATTTTTAAAAGTACTGTATTGGGAATATTTGAAGAAGTATCATTTGTGGATATTTAAAAGGTATTGTGTTGGGAATATTTTTAGAGGAATTATATATGTTTCTCTTTCAATATAATAAAATTTTAAAGGAGAGTATTTATGGAAAAGTTTTTTAAGCTTAAGCAGCATGGAACTACAATTCCGCGAGAGGTAATAGCGGGGGCAACCACCTTCTTTGCAATGGCTTACATTCTCTTTGTTAATCCGCAGACCCTGTCACCAACCGGTATGCCGTCAGGGGCAATATTTTTAGCAACTATATTTGCGGCAGTTGCAGGAACCTTAGTTATGGGCTTGTTTGCAAATGTACCTTATGCACAGGCACCTGGTATGGGACTGAATGCATTCTTTACCTACACAGTAGTCTTTGGTCTTGGATTCTCATGGCAACAGGCACTGGCAATGGTATTCTTGTGTGGTCTGATCAATGTTCTAATTACTGTTACAAAGATTCGTAAATTAATTATCAAAGCAATCCCTTCCAGCCTTCAGCATGCAATAGGTGGTGGTATTGGTATCTTCGTTGCTTACATCGGTTTAAAGGGCGCGGGTCTACTGGACTTCATCGTTAATCCAGGCACATATACACCCTCCGTACCTAGCGCAGATGGTATGATTAATATTGCTAAGGACAGTATTGTAGCAAACAGTGCAGCTGTACCTGAACTAGTTAAGTTTAATAATAAATACGTTATTCTGGCTATCATTGGTATCGTACTCACCTTCTTACTTCTTGTTTTAAAAGTTAAGGGAGCAATCTTTATCGGAATTATAGCTACCACCTTAATCGGTATCCCTATGGGTGTTACTAATTTATCAAACTTTGGTGTTGATGATACTTTATCAACTAACTTCAAAGAACTTGGAACCACCTTTGGAGCTGCTTTTGGTAGTAAAGGAATTCAATCTTTATTTTCGGATGCATCAAAGATTCCTCTAGTCCTAATGACTATATTTGCATTCAGTATTTCCGATACCTTTGATACCATCGGAACCTTTATCGGAACAGGAAGACGTACCGGTATATTCGATGAAGCTGATGAAAAGGCTCTACAGGAAGGCAAAGGCTTTAAATCTAAGATGGATAAGGCGTTATTCGCTGATTCAGTAGCAACCTCCATTGGTGCAATCTTTGGTACCTCCAATACCACTACTTATGTAGAGAGTGCAGCAGGAATCGAAGCTGGTGGACGTACTGGACTGACGGCTGTTGTTACAGCAGTTCTGTTCTTAGCTAGTATGCTTCTTTCTCCTATCGTAGGTATTGTTCCTGCACAGGCTACAGCTCCTGCATTAATCGCAGTTGGTGTTATGATGCTTGCCTCCTTCAAGGAAATCAACTGGTCTGATTTGGAAGAAGCTATTCCAGCATTCTTTGCCGGTATCTTCATGGCATTTGCATATAGCATCTCCAATGGTATTGCTTTTGGATTTATATTCTTCATTCTTGTTAAAGTAGCTAAGGGTAAGTTCAAGGAAATAAGCCCTGTACTATGGATTGCCACGGCATTATTCGTAGCGAACTATATTATTCTGGCAACAGCACTTTAATATTAAACAAGTATACAGTTCAGCTTTCTAAGATATTGATATAGGCTATGGCCTTAAACCAAAAGACAAGGGGCTGTTGCAAAATGACTGATTTTTAGTCATTTGAGCAACATCTCCTTTTTTGTACCTAAAACGAATTATAAAATTTTGACAATAATTTGACTTAAGTATATATCATACTAATAACATAGTTTACCAAATATAATAGAATATCAACCATTCCTGTTCCGGCATCCGTTACTAAAATAGGTAATAATACTTTTGACAGTGTTTCTGAAGTAATCTATGAAAAGCAATAAAGCTTGTTGCTCTTTCATAAAAACGAGTTTATTTTAAGTGAATATCAAATGCTTCAGTGTTTTTATATAATCGGACACAATTTCATATTATATAAAAAAAGATGGCGCCGCTTTATAACTTAAAAAGTTATTTTGCGACGCCGTCTCTCACGGTGTGTGTCTAGCAGATACATAATCAACCAGGTGAAGGTGGTACAAATACATGGCTCCAACCTGGTTGCTATCTTATATGAAGCTATCATTCTGAGTGTTAGATATGTCCAGCTGAGGATACATAATGCATATAATAATTATGCTGCTGTATCTTCGCTCTTATCTGATTTCTCTCCAATGGATAATAGCAGATTCATAACGATACCTACAACAGCTGCAGTAGCGATTGCAGGGAACTTGCTACCAAACATAGGGATCATTCCACCGTCAAATCCAAAGCTTCCACCTAATCCGATAATCAGGATAATAGCGATGATTGCAAGATTCTTGGAGCTAAACATATCAACATTTCTGTCTAACATTATTGTAATTCCCTGTGCTGCTATTACGCCGAACAGGTAGACAGAGAGGCCACCGATAACTGCATCCGGAATGGAATAAACTACATTAACTAATGGAGTGAAGCAGGCGATTATCATAGTAAGAACCGCTGCCACTATTAATACGGGAATAGAGAACACCTTGCTGATTGCCATTGCGCTTATGTTTTCGCCATAATTAGTTCCAGCCGGTCCGCCGATAGAACCTGATACGATATCACCGATACCATCACCGATTAAGTTAAGTCCAAGCTTGTCCGCGATGTTGTATTTCTTACCGGGGCTCTTTTTCTTAGCAAATTCATTGACATAGATATCCAGCTGATAGATATGTGCAGTAGATTCGGGAATGGTTGCAATAGCAATAGGCATGATTGCTGCCACCGCCGCCCAAGATGCTTTCGGGAGGGTGAAGGTCGGTAGATTAACCAAGCCTGTCAGACCTGACTTCGTAAAGCTTATAAAGTCAATTCCCGTAATCATTTCAATAACTACAGCGCTTAAGTAACCAGTCAGAAGGCCAAAAAGAATAGGCAACTGACTTAGTTTGCCCTTCAAGTATACAGAGTATAAAATTGTTGATAATAAGGTAATGATTGCAATAACCCATGACATATCACTAAATTTTAGTGCATCAGTTACTTCTTGGGGTGAGAATTTGTCTCCAAGATTTGCGATAGTTTCTCCAACTATACCATAGCCTGATGCATTGGATAAGGCATTGCCTGCCAGGGATAAGCCGATAATAATAGCTATACTTCCTGTTACAGTAGGTGGAAGAACTTTGTCAATTGCTTTTCTACCGGAACGTTGGATGATTATGCCGGCTAAGATGGATACGAAACCTGACATTACGATACCGAACTGTGCGTAAGATATCATGGTGTTGAGTCCGTTTTTAGCGATTGCTTCCTGTGTCATGATAGAAGCGATAGCTGTGATGTAGGAAAAACTCGACCCATAATACAAGGGAATCTTTCTACCGGTAACAAGGATGAAACATAGTGTTGCCAAACCGCTTGCGAAAATGGTGGTAGATACATGGAATCCTGTGATTAGTGCAACAAGAACGGTTGCTGGGAACATTACAACAATTTGCTGTAATGCAAACAGGATTAATTCCACGATTGGGGGACGTTCATCAGGCAAATAGCCGATGGCTTGTTTCTTAGAAGACATAACATTATACCTCCTGGAATTTTTTTTAGTTTGACATATATTAGACTAAATGTAAAGAGCTTTTCGTAAAATAGTTATAAAATTTTTACTTTTGTAAATAAATTACTAGTAATATTTACCAATAAATATATTAAGGTATGCCTCTGCATTATTTCGCGATGCTTTCGTATGAGATTTGCTCAATATAGTGCCTTGATCATCATAAAGATGGTAAAGAGACGTGGAGTATAATATAATGTAATTAGTAGTATCGGGAGTATAAGCAGTGCCTTTTTGTTTTTTGATATTTTATCATTGAGATAATCTATGTAACTAATTATAAGAAATTAATAGAATAGCAATATGTTTGTACCAAGTAGAAATCTTGGTGATACACATTTTAAAGAGGAGGATTAATATGAAGCAAATAGAAAGACTTAAGTCCACATTGTCAGGTTTAGCCAGAACGTTTGCGCGTTTTCCGCTTACAGTTATATTTCTTGCCGCTGCCGTTATCTTAAATGCGGTAGTAATAAGTACGGACATTGAAAAGCATTATATGCAGTTTTTATTAACTTTTTTTATTGGAGCCTCCGTATATCTGGTACTCCAATTGATTTTGGAACATTTTACCAAGAACAAGAAGCGCCGTCCCTTTGCGATGATGGCAACCTTAGCCATATCTCTTATTTATTACCTGATTGTTTATAATACAGAATTTGGTATAGAGGTTGGAATACGGACATTAGTATTCCTGTTTATACTATTAGTCGCATATCTATGGATTCCATCAATCCGGTCGAAAACAACCTTTAATGACACCTTCATGGCTGCCTTTAGAGCGTTTTTCCTAGTGATTGTATATTCAGGAGTATTATTTTTGGGTATTGCTTTAATTCTAGGCGCAGTCGACATGCTTATATCCAGGATTTCCGGTGACTACTTTTTGCAGGCTGCAAATCTAGTATTTATCCTATATGCACCCTTGCATTTTCTGTCATTGGTTCCTCGCTACCCAGCTATATCTATAGAAGAGCAGAATGGGCTGGTAGAACAGAATGGGCTGGTAGAACAGAAAGAGCAGAAGGAGCAGAAAGAACAGAAGGAGCAGAAAGAACAGAGCGAGCAGAAAGTACAGGAAAGATTGGTAGAACAGAAGGGGTTGGTAGAACAGAAGGGGTTGGTAGAACAGAAGGAGCTGGGAGAGCAGAACGTGCAGGATGAGCTGCATGAATTAGGGGATAAGAATATAGGGGATGTACCTAAGTTCTTAGACAGCCTTATTTCATATGTAATTATTCCAATTACCACTGTCTTTACTATCATTCTCCTACTATATGTTATCCTTAATATTTCTGGCGAGTTCTGGACTGATAATTTATTGGAGCCTTTGCTAGTATCCTATTCCATCACAGTAATAATTGTATATATACTTAGTTCTAAGCTTAACAATGCTTCAGCTCGTGCCTTCCGAAGAATATTTCCGAAGGTCCTTATACCAATCGTATTATTTCAGACAATATCTTCTTTATTAAAAATTGGTGAATTAGGAATTACGCAGGGTAGATATTATGTAATTATGTTTGGAATATTTGCGACCATTTCAGGTGTGCTGTTCTCTTTTCTGCCCATTAGGAGGAATGGAGTGATTGCTCCAATCTTGATTCTCCTGTCCCTTATATCCATTCTACCCCCGATAGATGCGTTCACAGTAAGTCGTGAAAATCAATATGGAAGACTAAAGAAAGTGCTATTGGAGAATGAGATGCTCATCGATGATACTATCGTGCCAAAAGATTCCATATCTGAAGAGGATAGGCAGGTATTAATTAGGTCCATGGATTATCTGGAACAGATGGAGTATACAGAGCGTTATGCATGGCTGGACTCCTATAGGACAGAGGGCTTTGAAAGAACCTTTGGCTTTAACCAGTATGATGCACCGGGCAAGGTGTACGAGAGTAGTTATCTCTATGTTAATAATGAGATAATGACTCCGGTTACGGATTATGACTACTTTCTTGAAACCGGAATATATACGAATATGAATAACATTGAGGCGGGGTATTTCGAGTCCGAGGGTGTGGATTATAACCTTAGCTACGAGCCTGATAAGCAGGATATAACCTATCTGATATTAAAGGAGGATGGCAAGGAGCTTATTCGATTATCTATTCAGGATATCTTCAGCAGCCTGGATATTATAGGTAATGAATCTAGGGAAATGTCAACTGATGAAGCTGAATTTACTGTAGAAAACGATAGAGCTATATTGACAATTGCCCTAAGAAATATTAATATAGATAGCTGGGCGGGCGAAATCGACTACAGAGCAGAGGCATATATTCTGATTAAAATCAAGTAAGTTTACAGATTTTCGCTCTAAAACATATACAGAAATGAGGAATAATATGAGAAAGATGATAGTGAGATTACTCGTGGGAGTCTTGTTGATTACATCCTTATCGGGATGTTCTAAGAAGACTAACATCGATCAATTAGCACAGCCGAATAAGGATGAGACAGTAGCAGAGATTATAATACAAGGTTATGGATCAGTCTATGTCCGATTCTTCGATAAGGCTGCACCCAAAGCAGTCGAAAACTTCACGACCCTTGCCAAGGATGGGTATTATGATGGGCTAACCTTTCACAGAATTATAGAGGATTTTATGCTCCAGGGTGGAGATCCCACAGGCACAGGAGGAGGTGGAGAGAGTATATGGGGCAAGAGTTTTAAGGATGAGTTCTCAGATGATCTTCAGCCTTATCGAGGAGCACTCTGTATGGCTAATTCCGGACCGAATACTAATGGTAGCCAATTCTTTATCGTTCAGTCCAGGGAGACCTACACAGAGGATATTCTAAAGCAGATTGAGCAAAATTATGAGGGTAAATTCGATGATACGGCCATTGAAAAGTATGCAACCATTGGCGGAACACCCTGGCTCCATAGAATGCACACTGTATTCGGACAGGTTTATGAGGGATATGATGTGTTAGATGCTGTAGCCAAGGTTGAGAAGGCGGATGCAGAGAGTGGAATCCCTGCA
>DATESP010000010.1:0-6369 GCA_035270645.1 Mobilitalea sp.
AATTGCATCTTATTCAATACTAATACTATCTATAACATTAATAATTGGACTTCTATCCTTACGGACGGGATATCGTTCCTTAAAAGAGGAAGCTGAAGCTTCATTAATGCTTTTAGCATCAGAAGGAGCTAAATTAACGGAAAGTAGAATGGAATCGTGTATATCAACACTAAATATGATAGCGAAGAAGAAGGAAATTAAGGAGATTTACTGGGAGGTAGACACAAATATATTAAAAGAAGAGTTAGAAAAGACAGATTTTATTGATATCGGTTATGTCTTACCAAACGGATATACTTACTATACTGATGGTACAGTGAGATTAATGAGTGATAGAAGCTATGTAATTGCAGCTTTGGAGGGTAAATCGGAAATATCTGATGTTATCATCAGTAGAGTGACCAGAAAGTCGGAGATTGAGGTTGCTGTTCCCGTATTAGTGGATGGAGAGGTTACCGGTGCAATTATTGGCCGGTTGGGAGCAGATTTCCTTAGCGAAATAACGAAGGACATTGGATATGGTGATAAAGGATATTCATTTATGTTAAATGAAGTTGGAACTATAATTGCACACCCAGACACAGCACAGGTAATAGCGCGATATAATCCAATTAAAGAGGTTGAAGAAAATCAGGAGGTCACTAAGCTAGCTAACGCATTTTTAAAAATGATTGAGACAACTTCAGGGGTTATAGGGTTTGAACAAATGGAAGAAAAATTATTTGCCGGGTATGCTCCAATAGAAGGAACGGGATGGAGCTTTGTAATTACCGCAATTGAGGATGAGGTCATGTCAGGGATTCCAAAGATGATCCGAATTATTGTAAGTGTCATGCTAATTGTCTTTGTAAGTAGCTTCGGTGTGATTTATCTTCTAGATAGTACATTGACGGGACCACTGATTGAAATGACAAAGCATTCAATAAATCTTGGAAACTTGGACATCCGAGATAATATCTCAAAAAAATACTTAAAACAAAGAGATGAAATAGGAATATTATCCGGAGCATTTCAGATATTAACGGAAAATCTAAGAGAAATAATTATGGAGTTAACCAAATCTGCAAATCAGGTTTCTGATACAGCACAAGAATTGACTGCGACTTCGCAACAATCGGCTACAACTTCGGAAACGATTTCTAATACAGTAGGGGAGATTGCTGAAGGAGCATTAGAGCAGGCGAAAAACACCGAATCAGGAATGATTCAGGCGACCTTACTAGAAAAGAAAATAGAGGTTAATCATCAACATATGATAAAGCTAAATTATGTCACAGAGCAAATTTCCAACATCGTAAATAACGGATTAAAAGAAATTGAAAGGCTTGTTCTAATGACAAAAGAAAATGAATCAGCAATTAAGAATACATGTGAAATTATATTGGAAATGAAAAAAAGCTCGGAGCAGATAGGAGAAGCCAGCGGGGTTATCTCGAATATGGCTAGACAGACTCATCTATTAGCTCTAAATGCCTCAATAGAAGCCGCCCATGCAGGTGACGCCGGTAAAGGGTTTTCGGTAGTTGCGAGTGAAATCACGAGATTGGCTGACCAATCATCAATTTCAACACAACATATCGATGTAATAATATCAGAGTTAAAAAGTAGAATATCAAAAGCTGTTAGTAGTATGAAGTTAATATCAACCACATCTGAAGAACAGCATAACAGTGTGTCAGATACAATACAAAAATATCATGATATTTCTGAGGCAATGAAGCAATCAGAAAAAGCAGTTGACGAGTTAAACAGCTCCGAAAAGGATATGGAAATGGCTAATAATGAAATCAAAAATATGCTGCAATCACTATCAGCAATTGCAGAACAAAATGCTTCAAACTCACAACAGGCTGCATCTACCATGGAAGAGCAAACCGCATCGGTACAAGTGGTTGCAGAGGTTAGTGACCACTTAATTAAATTGGCAGAGGATTTAAGAGCAAGTGTAACAAAATTCAAGACAGTATAGAATGTACTTAAATACTAATAATATCAGCATAGAAACGAGTACCACTTTACATAGATTTTACACTTACCATACAAAAACATGGTATCTATGTAAAATAATAAATGATAATGTTATATCATAGTAAAGAAATTAGAAACTATTTAATAAAAAATATATGGGAAAGTAAAAGGAGAAAATATTATGAATAATAAATTAAAGAAGATAAGTGTCTTATTACTAAGCATTATGTTATTAGTCGGTGTACTAGCCGCTTGTGCAGGTAATGATAATAAAGATAATGATAATCAGGAAAATGGAGGAAAGAAATTAAGTGGTTCAATTAAAATTGCAGGATCCACCTCTATGGAGAAGCTTTCCAACGCTGCAGCAGAAGCATTTGTTGAAAAATATCCGGACGTTATCATATCACCTGAATTTATCGGTTCCAGTGCTGGAGTTGAAGGATTATTAGCAGGAACAATTGAGATCGGTAATGCCTCCAGAAATTTAAAAGATTCTGAGATATCTTCAGGTGCAGTAGAAAATATTGTAGCAATTGATGGCATTGCAGTAATCCTTGACACCAAAAATACAGTAGAAGATTTGACAAAGGAACAGTTAGTAGCAATATATACCGGTACTATAAGTAATTGGAGTGAGGTTGGTGGGGTGGATCAGCCAATCGTAGTAGTAGGAAGAGAATCAGGCTCCGGTACCAGAGGGGCATTTGAGGAGCTGTTAGAGATTGAAGATATGGCAAAGTACTCGAATGAGATCAATAGCACTGGCGGAGTTATGGCAAAGGTTGCATCTACACCTGGAGCAATCGGATATGTTTCTCTTGATATTTTGGATGACACTGTTAAGACAGTTAAGTTAGAAGGAATAGCACCTACAGTTGAGGAAATTAAGGGAGGCAATTATTTCTTAAGTCGCCCGTTTGTAATGGCAACAAAGGGTGAAATTTCTGCACAAAGTGAGCTAGTACAGACCTTCTTTGAATACTTGGCCTCAGACGAAGGAAAAGAACTGATACAGGCTGTTGGATTAATAACAGTAGACTAAGTACATCACAATAATAGACGTCGGGGGAAGTACCAAATGGTAATTCCCCCAGTATTACTAATTATATGAAATGGAAAGATACAAAGACAAGGAGTGCTTTATGAGCGATAATAAATTTTCTATAATAGGTAGCTATAAGACTAAAAAAACAGTGGAAAGAGTAGCTGAGGTAATTTTTACTACCTTTGCATTCTTTGCTGTCTTAGCAGTTTTTTCTATTTCATTATATATGATTATTAGCGGAACACCGGCAATCAAAGAAGTAGGGCTTAAAAAAATTCTGTTTGGGACAGTGTGGAAACCGACGGCTGTAGACCCGCAATTCGGTATTTTGTATGTTATACTAACCTCAATCATTGGTACCTTTCTTGCTATACTGATTGGGGTACCGATTGGAGTACTTACTGCAGTGTTTCTGGCAGAAACTGCACCAAAGAAACTGGCGGCAATAGTGAAACCAGCCGTAGAGCTGCTGGCTGGGATACCTTCAGTTATCTATGGTTTATTAGGTATCTTAATACTTAATCCCTTTATGTACAAAATAGAATTGGCGATTTTTAAAGACTCGCCAACCCATCAATTTACTGGTGGCTCTAACTTGGTTTCTGCGGTATTGGTACTGGCAATCATGATTCTACCAACAGTTATAAATGTAAGCGAATCGGCCATTAGAGCCATACCAACGCACTATAAGCATGCTTCGCTAGCTTTAGGGGCTACACGAATACAGACAATCTTTAAGGTGATTCTTCCAGCAGCCAAATCAGGTATTGTAACAGCAATCGTATTAGGAGTTGGCCGGGCTATTGGAGAAGCCATGGCTATAAGCCTGGTAGCAGGAAATGGTGCAAATATTCCACTTCCCTTTAACTCGGTACGATTCTTAACGACGGCGGTAGTTAGTGAAATGTCGTATGCAACGGATACTCATAAGAGAGTATTATTTACTATCGGACTTATACTATTCCTCTTTATTATGTTTATTAACCTGTTACTTAACAGGGTTATGAAGGGAGGTAAGAAGGATGGCGACAGCTAATAGTGTTTATGTCAAACGTTTCAGACCTTTGGACGCACTGATACATGTTATAATTTATCTCTGTGCTTTTATTTCAATTATTTTATTAGTTGGTATCGTTGGCTATGTCTTCTACCGAGGGATATCTTCCGTGAACTGGACTTTTCTTACTACCGTACCCAGTGCTCTAAAAGGAACTGTAGGAATTGCAGGAAACATATTAAATACGATATATATTATTATATTAACATTGATTATTGCGGTACCATTTGGTGTAGGAGCCGCAATATACTTAAACGAGTATGCTAAACCTGGTAAAATTGTGAATTTGATTGAATTCACGACAGAAACCCTATCAGGAATACCTTCTGTTATCTTTGGTCTATTTGGATATGTATTCTTCGGAATTACGTTAAAGCTTGGTTATTCGATTCTAACAGGAGCCCTAACATTGGTATTGATTGTCCTTCCGTTGATAACCAGAAATACACAGGAGGCTTTGAAAACAGTTCCAAGTAGCTATAGGAGCGGTGCGTTGGGGATAGGAGCAACGAAGTGGTACATGATTCGCACGATATTATTGCCGTCTGCTATGCCGGGTATCATAACAGGCATCATACTTTCGGTCGGACGTATTGTAGGAGAATCAGCGGCATTGATATTTACAGCAGGAAGCGGGTATCTATTGCCTAAGCTAGGAGATTATGGCGAGGGCCTATTGGAAAAGGTAACACAGCCAGGGGGAACGCTTACTATACAGCTGTATCTTAGTATGGAAAAAGGAAAGTATGACACCGCCTTTGGTATTGCGCTTGTGCTCTTAGTAATTGTATTGGGAATCAATTTGTTGACTAAATACTTATCCAGGAAGTTCAGTGTGCATAAATAAAATGCCAAAGGTAGGCTAGAGGAGGTTATAATGATAAAGGATAAAATTATTACGAAAGGCTTAAATTTGCATTATGGTACAAATCATGCCTTGATAAATGTAGATATGAATATAAAAGATAAGGCAATAACCGCATTTATAGGACCCTCCGGATGTGGTAAATCCACCTTCTTAAAAACATTGAATAGGATGAATGATCTGGTTCCTGGAGTAATTATTGAGGGCTTGGTTACCTTGGATGGAGAAAACATATACGATCCAAGGGTAGATACAACCCTACTAAGGAAGAAGATAGGAATGGTATTTCAACAGCCAAATCCATTTCCGATGTCCATATATGACAATGTTGCTTATGGACCCAGAATTCATGGGATTAAGTCCAAAAGTAAATTAGATGAGATAGTGGAGGAAAGTATAAGGGGAGCTGCATTATTTGATGAGGTAAAGGATCGTTTAAAAAAATCTGCACTTGGCCTATCTGGTGGCCAGCAGCAGAGATTATGCATTGCAAGAGCATTAGCTGTTGAACCCGAGGTACTTTTGATGGACGAACCAACCTCAGCACTTGACCCTATATCTACTTTAAAGATTGAGGACTTGATGTCCGAACTTAAAGACAAATATACAGTTGCGATTGTAACGCATAATATGCAGCAGGCAGCACGTATTTCAGATTACACAGCCTTTTTTCTGGTTGGAGAGGTAGTAGAGTTTGCTTCAACGGACACCCTATTTACCAGACCGGTGGATAAACGTACAGAGGACTATATTACGGGACGATTCGGTTGATTAAACATTAAATGATGAAGGTATTTACATGTATATTGTTACTGTTCACTCGTACCTCGTTCACAGCAACAATTATGCACACAAAGTGCAAAAAGAGCACTTTGGCGCATGAAGTTCTCGGGTTTTACTTGCGTAAAACACCTCGCGCTGACTAATGAGTGAACAGTAACTGTATATTCAACATTAGTTGACTACTACTTGACAACTACTTGACAACGCATAGTAGTAATGGTATTATTTTACCAACTACTATACATTACTAAGTAGAGTGTAGGGATAAACATGTAAGGAGAGTCATTATGGATGAAAGTCAGATGCTCAAGGGGATATTGGAGGGTTGTATCCTTGCGGTAATATACAAGGGAGAAACCTATGGATATGAAATACTGGCTATTTTAGAAGAGAAGGGTTTGTTAGATATTAACGAGGGAACTTTATACCCTATCCTTAAGCGTTTAGAGAAAAAAGGATTAATAATATATCGAATTGGCGAATCTCCATATGGACCGAAGCGAAAGTACTTCTCCATTACAAAACCAGGAGAAGAATTCCTGTTGCAGTGGAAGAAAGCATACAGGGAGCTTATGGTGGCAGCTAATCTGATTATATGGGGGGATGGGGAATGAGTTATTTAAGAAGCTTGGAATACACTGAAGCTAA
>DATESP010000011.1:0-15327 GCA_035270645.1 Mobilitalea sp.
AATAGATGTAGGCAATACAAATATTACTCTGGGCGTGTTTGAGGATATGGATCTTCGGGCAAGCTTCAGGATGATGACACAAATGGCAAGGACCTCGGATGAATATGGTCTACTATTTTGTGATCTTTTGAGATCCAAGAATATAGAAATTGAGGAGATTGATTCAGTTATTCTAGCCTCTGTGGTACCGAAGCTGATGTATTCTTTAAACTCGGGTATTATTAAGTATCTAAATCTGACCCCACTAGTCGTTGGAGCAGGAACAAAGACTGGAATCAAGATGGTAACTGCCAATCCGAAGGAAATCGGTGCAGACAGGGTCGTAGATGCAGTTGCCGCTTATGAGATATATGGTGGCCCTGTACTTGTTATTGATTTTGGTACAGCTATAACCTATGATCTGATTACAGCTGATGGTTCCTTTACAGCAGGAGTGACATCTCCCGGACTTAGGATTGCAGCTAACGCACTATGGACTCAGACAGCTAAGCTTCCAGAGATAGAGATAGCGATGCCCGATACCATCTTAGCCAAGGATACCGTGACCAGCATGCAAGCGGGACTGGTATTTGGTTGTATTGGCCAGACGGAATACATCGTGAAGAAGATGCTATCAGAATCTGGCATACAAAACTGCAAGGTGGTAGCTACAGGTGGACTCGGTAAGATTATCGCTGATGCTACGGATATTATTGAAGTTTATGACCCTACTTTAACTTTAAAGGGACTGAAAATAATAAGTGATAAGAATAAAAGTAGGTAGTTTTGAAGGTAACGATATACAAATAAAAAGCTATTTTACGAATTGAATTTAGGCCTGCAAGCGAGTCGCAGGAGAAGAAAGGTATGGTTATTAGAATGAGTTTTTACATCGGAGATGTTGAAATAAAGGGTAACCTATTCTTAGGACCTATGGCAGGAGTAACCGACCTGCCATTTCGTTTACTCTGTAAAGAAAAAGGAGCAGACTTAGTCTATACGGAGATGGTCAGTGCCAAAGGGATTTTATACAATAATAAGAATACGGACGCTCTTCTGGAAATTGCCGAAAAGGAACGTCCCTGTGCTCTGCAATTGTTTGGTGCTGACCCTGACATTATAAGTGAAATGGCAAAACAGATTGAACACCGCAATTTTGATATACTTGATCTTAATATGGGATGCCCAGTCCCTAAGGTTGTAAATAACGGGGAGGGTTCTGCATTAATGAAGGATCCTGAGCTGATCGGAAGAATAGTTCATGCAGTTACCTTAAAAATAAAAAAACCGGTAACAGTTAAGATTAGAAAGGGCTTTAGAGAGGATAATATCAATGCTGTTGAAGTGGCTAAAATTGCTGAAGACAACGGTGCTGCAGCGATAGCTGTTCATGCAAGGACTAGGGAACAGTATTACAGTGGAAAAGCAGATTGGGATATTATCCGGCGCGTAAAGGAAGTGGTATCCATACCTGTCATCGGAAGCGGAGATGTAGCGTCTGCCGAGGATGCTGAGAGGATGATTAAACAGACAGGCTGCGATGCTATAATGATAGCAAGGGGAGCCAGGGGGAATCCATGGCTTTTTGAGCAAATCAAGGCTTACCTAAAGGACAGGACAATTATTCCGAAACCTGATTTTAATGAGGTCAGAGAAATGATATTAAGACATGCGGTCCTTTCGGTGGAGTACAAGGGAGAATATACTGGTATCAGAGAGATGCGTAAGCATGTGGCATGGTATACCATGGGGTATCCAGGATCTGCTAAGCTTAGGAATATGGTGAACACCATTGAAAGTATGGAGGACCTTGAGAGGCTGTTAGAGGGATATCATTTCTTGGATGAAAAATAACCAAACAAACTTTGAGAATGAAGATTATCTTATTCAATAGTAACAAATCGCAATTATATTATCAAAAACGATTGATTTTTTTCAAAAATAAGGTATAGTATACTTACTATAAAGACAGATGTCTTCCGTGCAAGAACAGTTGGAACGGCATAAATGGAGGGAACAATGGATAAATTAAAAGTAGGTATCCTCGGTGGTACCGGAATGGTCGGTCAACGCTTTATTTCACTTCTTGAGAACCATCCCTGGTTTGAGGTAGTAACAGTAGCAGCAAGTCCTAGAAGTGCAGGGAAAGCATATGAGGAGGCTGTAGGAGCTCGTTGGAAGATGAGCACACCTATGCCCGAGAAAGTTAAGAAATTAATTGTCATGGATGTTAATGATGTTGTAGCTGTTACAGAGAGTGTGGATTTTGTATTCAGTGCAGTAGATATGACTAAGGAAGAGATTAAGTCAATTGAAGAAGCATATGCCAAGACAGGAACTCCTGTAGTATCGAACAACAGTGCTCACAGATGGACGCCAGATGTACCAATGGTTGTACCAGAGCTTAATCCTGAGCACCTGGAAGTAATTGAAGCTCAGAGAAAACGTCTTGGAACAAATCGTGGATTTATCGTAGTGAAACCGAACTGCTCCATACAGAGCTATACACCAGCACTCCACGCATTGAAGGAATATGGTCCAAAGCTTGTAGTGGCAACCACATATCAGGCAATATCAGGAGCAGGTAAGAACTTTGAAGACTGGCCAGAGATGCTCGATAATGTAATTCCTTATATCGGAGGAGAAGAAGAGAAGAGCGAGCAGGAACCTTTAAGAATCTGGGGTAAGGTTGAGAATGGTCAAATTGTTAAAGCAGAAGGACCTGTTATCACGACACAGTGTATCCGTGTTCCAGTTTCTGATGGACATACAGCAGCCGTATTTGTTAACTTCGAGAAGAAGCCGACTAAGGAGCAGATAATCAAAGCTTGGAATGATTTTAAAGGAATCCCTCAGGAACTTAATCTGCCAAGTGCACCAAAGCAGTTTATTAAGTATTTTGAAGAAGATAACCGTCCACAGGCGAAGCTAGACCGTGATTATGAAAATGGTATGGGTGTAACCCTTGGAAGACTTCGTGAGGATAAGGTGTTTGATTATAAATTCGTCGGATTATCACATAATACAATCCGTGGTGCAGCAGGTGGCGCAGTTTTGACTGCAGAATTATTGAAAGCTAAGGGATATATTACGAAGAAATAGAATAATAAAGATGGAGTGCCAGCTTGTGATAATTAGCTAGCACTCCATCTTTATTATGGTGCACCTATAAGGGGCATATTATTAGTTATTCAAAGAGCTACTTCATCATAGGCTCTTATTTAAGCAGATATCTTATAAATTCAATTGAATTATCCTGGTGTCGTGAATTTGATACAATCCCGATGATATATGGTTCATTAGGAGTAACTGTTATATTCGATTTAAAAAATTCAAAGTCTGAGATATAGATACCATATACTTTTTCCTCATCAGGTTCATCCTCCGTAGTAGAGATATAGAACTTGTCCGTTAAGGAGCTATAAAGATCCGTCGGTAGTATATCAGATATGGTACCAAATAAACCCAAAAATACATAATCAGCAAATTCTGATTCCGGAGCAATAATTATATCAACATCCTCAGCTGCTATATATGTCACTAGTGCTTGTCGCATAGCTACGGAGTATTCGGAGGTGTCGTTAAAGTAAAACTTTGAATCAATAAAGGCTTCTTCATGTATGGGATCCATATCTAAATATTCTTCGAATTGCTCCTCATATTCCTCTAATACTAGAGCATCTATTGGACTATTAATTACTGCAGCATATAACTGGGTATCGATGTTCGGAGTAATTATATTCTTTACTACGGAGATAATAATAATAACAATAATTATAATGATAAAGGCATGAAATTTATAGTACTCCCAAAGGTATGAAAGCTTCTTCTTAAACGACATCTCACTTAACTTCTCTTTCTCAGTCAGGTGCTTTCTGCTTTGATAGATTTCTGCATTCTCATTTAATCTGGTTAGTTTCGGCATCTCTTCCTCCATCTTATACGTAAAAGCTAAGTAAATCCGGGCCATTTATGACGCATCTTCTTGGCCGGATGCTAATCATTAGTGTATCACAAAATAATTAATAAAAAAAGAAAATTCTTATTAAATAAATATAAACTATGTTCTAATTAAGAAACAGGAGCGCATCCACATTTTGGGAGGCTCCTGTTTCTTATTAGAGATGAATCGGTTTATCAATTTATAATAGTAAATACTAAATCAGATAATATTAATATTGTGGCATAATAAAATTATCAATAATACTCTGTACATCAAAGCCAAGCTTTGCTGATAACTCAGTAATAAATGTATCTAGGTCTATCGAAGCTAAGTAGGAATCAGATTCATACATAGCATCGTAAATCTGATCCGTTGAAGAAACCGAGGGAATATCAAAATCCTTCAGATATTTAGAAGATGTATCTAAGGATACGATAGATTTACTTCCCATAGTTATGGCAATATTAGCAAGCTGAGCATCATCTTTAACATCATATTCTAGACTAAGACCCACTCCCATTAAGGAAGGAGAGGAAATGCTATATTTTCCATAAACATATGCTTTTTTGTCTTTGATCTTCTTTTGAACATCTTCATATTCTAGTTCAAAGCTGTAGGAAGCTTCTCCGACAGATTCAAGGTTCAATTCGATGGAAGCCTCACCGTCATAGGAGCCATTCTTTTTCGTCTGGGTTCCAGTAACAGTTATGAAATCAGTTTTGCGGCCATCTCCTATAGAAAGCTCATAATGTTCCTTGTTACTCTTTTCTACGATTGCATATTCTAGGGAAAAGGAAGATTCACCATCTGCTATAAAATCTATATCACGTCCGATGATTTCGGCATCTTTATTTACATAGACATTCATAACTATCTTGCCATCATCAGCTAGTTCTTTATATGAATCTTCAATTTCTGCAACAGCTTCGTCAATTACTGAAGTGTAGTCATCCTTACTAACACCAAAGTCATCAAGCATATCGATAATGAAATCATCATTCTTTGCTTCTTTTACAATTGCAGATAAGATATCTAACATTGTCTCGGAGTCGATGGTTACGGTAAGCATGTTACACTTATTGGTAATGCCATCTACCTTAAGTTCTTCGTTCTTGCTGAGTTCAACATCCTTGAGTTGATCAATAACTATATTCGAATAACGCTTAAGAAAATCTGCAGTATCATCCGATGTTAATGTTTCCATCAATAAAGAAAGTGAATTCATATCAATACCATCTAGGTCATATTCAGGCATACTCAAGGACTGGCCTAAATATGCTGGACTTAACTCAGGGAAGCGCATATAAAGCTGCTTCTGTAAGGCATCGATGAGTATTTCTGCAGAGACAATATCAACCTGATTGAGTCTCAATCCAAGGGATTCATATATTTTGGATTCTTCTAGAGCTACCACCATATCAAATCCAATATTATCAAGACTAAAACCGAGCTCATTCTCCATATCACTCATCGACATACCGGCAAAAGATTGAAGAAGAGAGTTAATAGTCTCTTTGTCAAAGGACAAGTCGGCTGATATATCGTAGGCAAGAGGTTCATTGGCATCGTAGACCTGCATATTAGACATCATCTTATCGATGTTAGCTTTCGCTGCTTTTTCTTCTATAGAAACGTAATACTCCTTGGGACTCTTGGTTGCAAGGGAAAGAGCATTTAGAATCTTACCTCTGAAAGCAAAAGCTGTACCGCCGAGTGAAAGCACGAGTGCTAGCACAATGAATAATGAAACCATCTTCTTGTGGGATTTTTTGGGTTGCTGTATCTGCTGTGTCATCTGAGGGTCTACATACGGTGCCCCTCCCATCTGTTGCTGATAATTCTGATAGAACTGTGCCGCAGTATCCTGCTTGGGAGCTTCAGGTGCTGGGGGAGGATTCTGCCCCGCATTTTGAGATTCCCAATAGGTATTACCAGTTTCGGCATTAGTACTATAGCTATCATTTTGCCCACCAGTCTGTCCTTGAAACTGATTAGTGCTCTGCTCTTGGAACTGGTTCGTATTCTGTACTTGATTTTGATCTAGCTTTTGTCCCTCAAATTGGTCTGGGACTTGTACCGGTTTTTGATTAGAATCCATACCCGGGTATTCCTTTTTGCTGTTCATGTCGTCCATATTATGCCCCCTATTGATAAAATGTAATTATACACACAATACCTAATATTCGTATCGTATGAGTAAATAAGTTATTCACAGTATATGTAATTAAAACACAATTGTCAACTGGAAGTAAGTTATAAAAAGATTATAAATATATTATAATCTTTTGGGTTCTGTTTTAGACCGTCATTGCATTTAGCCATTATATGGAAATAAGTTTTCTGTTAATTAGAAACAGTTTAAGTTGAAATAGTGTTAAAGATATAATATAATAAGTAAATTGGAGAGTATGATTAGTATTAAGGAGGAAGTAAGTATGCAATTTGGATTTTTTGATGATTTACAGAAGGAGTATGTGATTACAACGCCAAAAACTCCCTACCCATGGATTAACTATTTAGGGTCTCAGGAGTATTTTTCGTTAATATCGAATACTGCCGGAGGTTATAGCTTTTATAAGGATGCTAAATTAAGAAGGATTACCCGTTTCCGCTATAATAATGTTCCTTTGGATCTAGGTGGGGGACGTTATTACTATATTAATGATGGCGGGGATGTCTGGTCACCCGGTTGGGCTCCTGCGAAGAAAGAATTGGAGCGATATGAGTGCAGGCATGGTATGGGCTATACTAAAATCACCGGGGAGCGGAGAGGAGTAGAGACCAATATTACATTTTTTGTACCTTTGAATACAAATGCTGAAATTCATAAAGTTGTTGTTAAGAATACTTCTGATAAGAAGAAGCAGGTAAAACTGTTTTCCTTTGTGGAGTGGTGTCTTTGGAATGCTCTGGATGATATGACGAATTTTCAGAGAAATTATAATATTGGTGAAGTAGAGATCAAAGGTTCTGCCATTTACCACAAGACAGAATATAAGGAAAGACGTAATCATTATTCTTTCTTCTCTGTAAACACGCCGATTGATGGTTTCGACTCAGATAGGGAGAGCTTTATAGGAACCTATGAAGGCTTTGAAAATCCCAAGGCTGTGTTAGCAGGTAAATCAAATAATTCTGTAGCAGACGGTTGGCAGCCTATTGCCTCACACAGTATAACAGTAGAGCTTGAACCGGGAGAGTCAAAAGAATATATCTTCCTATTAGGATATGTTGAGAATGATGTTGAAGATAAATGGGAAAGTAAGAATGTTATTAATAAGAAGAAAGCCGAAGCAATGATTGAGGCATTTGCCACCACTGAGCAAGTTGATCGCGCCTTTGCTCAGCTTGCTGATTATTGGGACCAGCTTCTTTCAAAATATACAGTAAAGTCTGCTGACGATAAGATGGACCGTATGGTTAACATTTGGAACCAGTATCAGTGTATGGTTACCTTTAACCTGTCCAGAAGCGCTTCGTATTTTGAATCCGGTATAGGAAGGGGAATGGGCTTCCGTGACTCCAACCAGGATTTATTGGGCTTTGTGCATCAAATCCCGGATCGTGCAAGAGAAAGAATTATTGATCTTGCTTCTACGCAGCTTCAGGATGGAGGAGCATACCATCAGTATCAGCCACTAACCAAGAAGGGTAATGATGAAATTGGAGGTAACTTCAATGATGACCCTCTATGGCTGGTTCTTGCCGTAGTAGCCTATGTGAAGGAAACAGGTGATTTCTCCATTTTGGATGTAATGACGCCCTTTGATAATGATGAGAGTACAAGTACTCCGCTCCTAGATCATTTAAAGAGAGCCTTTGAGCATGTTATCAATAATGTTGGCCCTCATGGTCTCCCACTTATTGGCCGTGCTGACTGGAACGACTGCCTGAACTTAAACTGCTTCTCCACAGAACCAGGAGAATCCTTCCAGACCTCGACAAGTAAGGATGGAAAGGTCGCCGAATCTGTAATGATAGCGGGAATGTTCTGCTATATAGGTGAAGAATATGTACAGCTCTTAAATCAACTGGGCAAGAAAGATGAAGCTTACGCAGCAGAGAAGGAAGTTAACCGGATGCGCGACATTATCATGGAGCATGGCTGGGACGGGAAATGGTTCATCCGTGCCTATGATGATTACGGAAGGAAGATTGGAAGCGTAGATAATGAGGAAGGGAAGATATTCATAGAATCTCAGGGTTTATGCATCATGGGTGATTGTGGAGTTAAGGATGGTAAGGCAATCGAGGCCTTGGATGCAGTTGAAGAACGACTTGGGACCAAATACGGCATCGTACTCCAGAATCCTGCCTATACAAAATATTACGTCGAATATGGTGAAATATCCACTTATCCTGCCGGATATAAGGAAAATGCAAGCATATTCTGTCATAACAATGCATGGATAATGACGGCAGAGGCATTGATGGGAAGAGGAGATAAAGCCTTTGATTATTATTCGAGAATTGCACCAGCCTATACCGAGGAATATTCTGAGATCCATCGTACGGAACCCTATGTATATTCGCAGATGATTGCAGGTAAAGATGCAAAGAGATTTGGCGAAGCGAAGAACTCCTGGCTAACTGGAACAGCCTCCTGGAATTTCATAGCAATATCACAGTATATTCTTGGCATCAAGCCGGAATTTGACGGATTACGGATAGATCCCTCCATCCCGAAGACTTGGGATGACTACAAAATTACCAGAGAATTCCGTGGAGATATCTATGAAATTACTGTTAAAAATCCAAATCATGTGTCCGCCGGTGTTGTTCAATTAACAGTGGATGGTACCGAGGTAAAGGGCAATATACTTCCTCTGTTTGGTGACAAGAAAAAGCATGTAGCTGAGGTTATCTTAGGATAATATAAATGGGTGTTGTAGGTGTAATCTCGTTAAATTGCGGAGTTTTGTCATAATCCGAAGTAATGAGAATTATAACTACAGCACCCTTATATGATTTAGCTTGTATTTGGCGAGTTATCTAGTTGGTATTGATGGAGGTTATATGAAAAAGCTATTAAGAGTCTTAGAAAGTGTTATGCCATTCATTATAGTAATCTTAATTCAGACAAGTATATATGGCTTGTTTCATTTTATTCTTCAGGCAATCACAGGTGTTTCCGATTTTCCTGGGGATGTAGACAAAACCATACAGGTGATTACTGTAGCTATCAGTGGACTGTTTTTCTACTTCTGGTATCAGAAAATAAGCATTTTTAAGCCAAAAGTAAGCTTGGTCAAGGTACTTACAACCAAGAATGTATTCTTGTTGATGCTAATGGGAATAGGATGCCAGTTTTTTGCATCAGGAATCATGAGTATCCTTCAGCCTTTATTTGAAAAGATATTTGCGGACTATGATAAGGTAGTTGGTTCCCTTTTCTCGGGTTCTATATTTATGACTGTAATCTATATTGTATTGGTAGCTCCGGTTGTGGAAGAGTTGATTTTCCGCGGTGTGACTATGATCAAGCTTAGCCGATCCTTGCCGTTTGCTGCGGCTAACATTATCCAAGCAGCTCTGTTTGGCATATTTCACATGCAGCTATTACAGGGAATTTATGGCTTTGCAATTGGTCTGTTATTCGGTTTTATATGTCACCGTTTTAAGACTCTCACTGCTTCCATTCTGCTTCATAGCTTTATTAATGCATCAGCTTTCCTTATGCTTTTGATCCCTGCTTCATACGGGGTATATGTTATGATGATCGTATTTGGTGGAGGATTATTGATAATATCACTAAAGGATATTTTGAAAGAACAATTTTGATTAATTAATTATTGCATTTTTGGAAATAGTAATATATTATTGGTGTTACAATTAAATAATGAGAGTGAATTCATAAGTAAGGAGTGAAATTATGCTAAAAAGATCTACAAGAATCTTACTACTGATCTCGGTGATGTCTATCGTACTCTACGGATGTAGTGACGGAAAGAAGGATACTGACAAAGGTATAACTCCTGCAGATGAAAATCAATCTTCGACTGAACAGCCAGGTGGTGAACCCACTTATGGAGGTTCGGTAACAGTAGGAATAACCCAGGATTTGGATAGTCTTGACCCACACAAAGCAATGGCGGCAGGAACTAAAGAGGTTTTATTCAACATTTATGAGGGCTTAGTAAAGCTCGATAAGGATGGAAATTTAGTTCCAGCTGTAGCAGAAAATTATGAAATTACTCCGGATGGTATGACCTATACCTTTACCTTACGGGACGGAGTGAAATTTCATAATGGAACTCCTGTTACAGCTAAGGATATCGTATATTCGATAAAAAGAAGCGCCGGTAAACTTGAATCTGTGGATCCCACGGTTTTAGTAGAGACGGCGCTTTCTATTGTCTCCGATGTGGTTGTTGTAGATGAAAGGACTATTGAGGTCCGACTTAGCCAGCCAGATACGGAGCTGTTACCATATCTGACGCTTGCTATAGTTCCTGCGGATTATGATGAACTGGGTACCAAGCCTATAGGTACGGGACCATTTCAATTCGTATCCTACGCTCCACTTGAGAGCATTGTTATGAAGAAGTTTGAGGATTATTATCTGCAAGGGGTGCCCTATCTTGATAAGGTAACCTTTAAAATGTCAGCGAACACGGATGCTGCTTTTCTGGAACTGAATGCAGGCACCATTGAAATTCTTCCGTATCTTACGGATGCTCAGGCAGGGCAGCTACCCGATGGGTACGAGTTAAAGTCGGGTAGTATGAATCTAATTCAAGGAATGTTCTTAAATAATGAAGAACCGCCCTTTGATAATCAATTAGTTAGGCAAGCACTGTGTTATGCTGTTGACCGCCAGGCAGTAATTGATATGGTAGCCGGTGGGCGTGGGGATGTCATTGGGACAAATATGTTTCCAGGCTTCAAAAAATATTACGCTGAGGAACTGGTTAATGTCTATCCGTATAATCCACAGAAGGCCAAGGATTTATTAGCTGAAGCCGGATATGCTGACGGATTAAGCTTTACTATTACAGTCGCTTCCAATTACCAATACCATGTAGATACGGCCCAGATAGTTGTGGAGCAGTTAAGGCAAGTAGGTATCAATGCTGACATACAGTTAGTCGAATGGGCAAGCTGGTTATCTGATGTCTATAAAGCTAGAGATTATCAGGCAACTCTTTCAGGACTGGCAGCAGAGCTATCACCGAGAGAAGCTTTGAAACGCTTCCAGGCAGATGCTGAAAACAACTTCATGAACTATAGGAATGAAGAATTTGACCGCATTTATGCTGAGGCAGAGAAGATAACATCGGAAGAGGAAAAGGTTGTATTGTATAAAGAAATGCAGACGTTACTTACCAATGATGCTGTAGCAGCCTATATTCAGGATCCATATCAGATGACGGCTGTCAGCAATGAACTGGGAGGCTACACTTATTATCCTATATATGTGCAGGATATGTCATTAGTGTACTATATTGGCAAATAGTAACCTTAAAATAAGGACTGGAATCGATTAAATTCGTTCACTATTTAGAATGACTTACTAAATGAAATAGTTAAGCATTAATATATTCAACATAGAATTTGTGTTGATAAAGAAGGCTTGAAAGGAGTGGAGGTAGGATGAAATATATAATAAAAAAATTTTTTACTCTCATTATTACTTTACTAATTGTAACCATCTTTACCTTCGTGGCCTTTCAGGTTATACCGGGAGATAGTGCGATTACAGCTCTGGGCATGGATGCGACAGAGGATCAATTACAAAACTACCGTGAGGAGCTTGGACTGGATGAAAGTATTCCTGTTCAATATGCAATTTGGTTATCCAATACAATAAAGGGAGATTTCGGTACCTCCCTGCAATATATGGAAACGCCTGTAAGTAAGTTGATTAGTGACCGTCTGCCGGTAACAGTTTGTCTAGCGGTCCTGTCTTTTGCTATAATTATTTTGGTATCGTTGCCACTTGGTATTTTGGCGGCAAAGCATAGAGGAAAATGGCTGGATCGTACCATCAGTATACTTACGCAAGTCAGTATGGCAATCCCTTCCTTCTTTTTAGGAATGATCCTATCTTTAATCTTTGGGATTGCTTTAAAATGGTTTACGCCAGGGAAATATATAAGCTACAGTGATAACTTTGCAGGCTTTATTAGATTTTTGATTTTTCCATCAATAGCAATTGCTATTCCTAAGATTGCAATGCTCGTAAAATTTTTAAGAAGCTCCATCCTGCGGCAGATGAAATCAGATTATGTAAGAACAGCGAAAAGCAAAGGAATGAAGGAAAACGATATCTTATACCGACATGTACTCAAAAATGCATTAATTCCTGTAGTTACTTTCTTAGCCATGATGCTGGCAGATATCCTGGCAGGAACAGTATTAATTGAGCAGGTATTTAACCTTCCGGGCTTGGGAAGGACTTTGCTAAATGCTGTATCAAACCGAGATTTTCCGGTTGCACAAATTATTATTTTGTATATTGCCGCGATAGTCGTAATCATAAACTTTGTTGTAGATGTAATATACAAATGGATTGATCCAAGGGTTAGTGCGAATTATTGAAAAGCATAATTCACACGTTGAATTTAGGCCTGCGAGCAAGTCGCAGGCATGGACGTTAGCGTAAATAGGAACTAGAAGGGGACTAGGATGAAAACGAAAGAGAAAAAGTACAACTTCAATTTCATATCAGGATGTGTCATAACCGGGATCGTGATCCTATTTGTACTAGTAGGCATATTCTTTACTCCCTATGACCCAAACCAGATGAACGCTACACTAAAAAATGCAGAACCTAGTCTCCTTCACCCCTTTGGGAATGATAATTTTGGAAGAGATATATTCAGCCGGGTTATGGAGGGTGCAGGAACAACCTTTTTAATAGCAATTGTAACAGTAGCTATAGGTGCAGTCTTCGGCACAATCCTTGGAGCAGTGACAGGCTATTTCGGAGGATGGGTGGATGAGGTGCTCATGCGTATTAACGATGGGATTACTTCATTTCCTAGTATTCTTTTAGCACTTATTCTAATCAGCATATTTGGAACAGGCACCGTAAACATCGTGCTAGCACTAGGCATTATATTTATACCGAGCTTTGCACGTGTCATACGCAGTGAATTCATTGTGTTAAAAGAAATGGATTTTGTTAAGAATGCAAAATTGATGGGTGCTGGGGAATTTAGAATCATGTTCATTCATATCTTACCAAATACAAAAACGATACTTATATCCTCTATAATGATTGCTTTCAATAATGCTGTCTTAGCTGAGGCAAGCATGAGCTATCTGGGACTCGGTGTAAAACCACCGGATGCAAGTCTTGGTAGGATGCTCTCCGAAGCTCAGGCTTATTTCCTTAATGCACCATGGTATGCCGTTGCACCGGGTTTAATGATTATCCTTACAATACTGGGTGTCAGCTTAATGAGCGGAGGTATGGTGAATGAATAAGGAAGTTTTATTAAGTGTGGAGAATCTGACCATCGGTTTTTATATGGACAACAAGTTAAATAAGAGTAAGGAATTTATTCCTGTCGTGGAGAAGTCTTCTTTCAGCATAGAAGCAGGAGAAATCTTAGGGATCGTAGGCGAGTCTGGCTCTGGAAAAACAATGACTGTACTTGCTATTATGGATTTGCTCCCAGAAACCGCTGTCATTATCGATGGTAAAATAACTTATATGACTAATGACTTAACCAATGCTACAAAGAAACAATTAAGAGAGATTAAAGGCAATGAAATCGCAATGATTTTTCAAGAACCAATGACCTCCTTTAATCCAGTAATGACCATTGGGCAGCAAGTAGAGGAGATGCTTAAGCTCCATGTTAAGCTTGATGCAGAGGAATATAGAAAGAGAACAATAGCAGCACTTATTGAGGTAGAACTGGAGGATGTAGAGGCTATTTATCATAAATATCCTCATGAGCTTTCCGGAGGAATGCGTCAAAGAGCGATGATAGCCATGGCAATGATTGCAGGTCCTAAGTTATTGATAGCAGATGAACCTACGACAGCACTTGATGTAACCATACAATATAAGATATTAAAGCTTTTAAAGAAATTAAGTCATATCCATGGAACGAGTATTATTCTTGTTTCTCACGATCTGGGTGTAATTAAAAGTATCTGCAGCCGGGCGCTTGTCATGCGGAATGGGAAAATTGTAGAGAGTGGTAAAGCTAGCGAATTATTTTTACATCCACAGACTGAGTATACAAAAGAGCTAGTTGCTGCAGCTCCTGCCACTTGGATGAAGCAGCAGAATATGCAGATTAATAATAGACTTAAAAATTCTCTTAATGAGCTTCAAAAGGCTGATAAGGGAAATGGTACAGAAGAAAGTAATATTAGGAATATAGCTATACAGAAAGATACAGATACAGATACAGATATAGATACAGATATAGATATAGATATAGATATAGATATTGATAAAGATAATGATAGTGATAAAGATAAAATAAAGGAATATATACTTCAGGTAGATGGTTTAAATGTTTATTATGAAGAGAGATCGAAACATATATTTGGTAAGAGACTCCGAAGACAAGTCGTTAAAAATGCTTCGCTAAGTATAATGAAGGGGGAAGCACTTGGAATCGTAGGTGAGAGCGGATGCGGCAAAACTTCGCTTGCGAAGGCTATTGCTGGTCTGATTACTGAGACGGACGGTGTTATTACTCTCTCAGTAACCTCAGGAGCTGAAGGTCATCAAGTAACTTCAAGACCACAGATGGTATTTCAAGATCCTTATGGTAGTCTAAATCCGGCAAGAAAGATTGGGTGGATACTAGAAGAACCATTAAGGATTAAGAGCGGATTTTCAAGGGAGGAACGAAAAAAGAGGGTACGGGAAGTTGTTTTACAGGTAGGTTTGGAGGAAGAGCATCTGAACCGCTATGTTTCACAACTGAGTGGAGGACAAAAGCAGCGTGTTGCAATTGCAGTGACATTGATGTTAAATCCAAGCCTAATAATCTTTGATGAACCGGTCTCATCCCTAGATGTAACAGTACAGGCACAGATTCTTGATTTACTTAAGGAGCTTCAGTATAAATATAAATTATCATACTTATTTATTTCCCATGATCTTAATGTTATTTACCAGGTGTGTAACCGGGTATGTGTAATGTATAAAGGAGAAATTATTGAAACAAGAAAAACAAGTGAATTGTTTCTAAATCCAATAGAGGAATATAGCAAGGTATTATTGGCTGCTTCTATTTCGGAGTAAGAATAGATGAGAAATTATTATGAAAATAAAAATAAGATTCGGGTGTCAAAAGCCAATTTGTAAATATAGTTCGTCAATTTGCACAATTTTATTTACAAATCGTGATGCAAAACATAGTTCATTCGCAACACGCTTTCGCTTGGAGTAAAAATGAAAATGAAAAATGAAAATGAAAAATGAAAATGAT
>DATESP010000012.1:0-3251 GCA_035270645.1 Mobilitalea sp.
AGCTTCACGTTTGATTTCCATGGTATATAGCTGGCCTTCGATTTCAATTTCGACCCTATCGATTGATTCAATATTTTGTAAACTGATAAATGAACTAATTACTTTGAAGGGATCCACCGTAAGCATGCCGTCAACGCCCTCGGCCGGCATCGTGTAAACTGAATTGTCTCCATCTAGTCTCACATAATAATTCCCTGAATCATCAGCGGAACCAACATGGATTTTAATATTCTTAGCTTCATAGTAAGTCTTTTCGGTAATCTCCCCACCAGTATTTGGATCTGTCTCTGGCGTTTCTAGGGTCATCGTATGATACTCGTAGTATTCGACTAATATAGAGGCTGTCGGATCCTCCAACCCGTATTTATCAAGATTGACCCCGCTGTAATCCACACAGGCGATAAAATCAAAGGTCGAGAAGCTTGGTAGCACTTCAGCCACCTTGGAGCTATCTGCAGCATACCCCTCTTCATAAGGCTTAAGGATTACCCACGGGAATAATCCGCTTCCTGTGCCATCTATGGTATTTTCAGTATCATATAGCAGTTCAAAATTCTCGCCGTCTTTTTTCATTACCTCGATGTGAAAGATATTGTCCGAGGTGATTTTAGGATTCTTTGCTACTGCTGTCATTTCAGTGTCCGTATAAACAAACCCTGTCCCAAACCCAGTAGCAAGTAAATATACAGCTTCCCCTTCATTCACCCTGCCATAATAGCCTTCTACACCAACTGCCTTATCTCCAACCTTTAGGGTAAGAGTATTGCCGTCCGTCTGAAATGCCTCTACTGAAATACTGGGCTCAGAGAGTCCATATTCTCCATAATCTTCCGGCTTTTCACTGATTAATCGCAGTGCCTTAACATTTGCAAGGATATTAAGCATCTTACTGACATTCTCTTGGTTTATCGGGCGCTCAGGATCAGCTTCTGACTTCCAGATTTCCTCCTTACGCACTAATGTCAGATTCAACTCTGGATTACTAAAGTGTAAAGTTTCAATCTGAGTAGGATCCAATGTAGCCAGATTCAAGGAAGCTTCTTCGATAGCTGCTCCCTCTTCCTGCTGTTTTGCTGTGCCGTCATTTTCCTCAACTACCTTATCTCTACCGGAATACCAGATGTAAAATACAATCAGTAGAACCAATGTCAGTAGGAGAAAAATCAGCGTAATTGCGTTTTTCTTCTTCCTTTTTGACATTAACGTTTCCTCCTTTTAAGACTTATTACGATACCAACAAAGAGGATTAAAGCAGGAAGCAGTATGGTAACAATAGCTCCCCAGAAGATAGCCTGCTGCTGGGTCAAGGTAACTCCCTCCGGAATTAAGGTTCTGGTGGGAACAGATACTGCTGCTGCATCATCGGATAAATAATTAACCGTACCTGTAAGTATTTGAATATTAGCATAATCCAATAATGTACTATCATCAAACATCATACTTGTGCTGTATACTACCATATTAGATGTTACTCCTTGATAAGTATCAGAGGATAACAGTCCTAAATAGAACGGTCCATCGATGTCTTCATCTTCCTTTTCAATCGTCACTGCATTGAGATTAACCTTAGAATAGGCCTTCTCTGAGGTTACAAGTAGCGGTTCAATTGCAAGAGAGCTTCTAGTATTATTTGTAATAGTTAGCCCTGAAGAGACCGGAAGAAATGCATATCTTTTGCTATCAATGGCTTTCTGTGTTATATCATGAGGAAGAATATTTGGTACTATTTGATAGGGTACATTCGGTATGTGTCTATTAGTATCACCTTCCCAGACAACTCCATCTATAACCTCTATACCGTAATACTCAAAAAGGGATTCTAAATTAACCTTCGATGCCGAATTGTAATCTGCTATTACTATTGCATTTCCCCCTGCTTCCATATACATCTTAATCATCGAAATCTCTTCTTCGGTAAAATCAACCTGTGGTACATTGATGAATAGAATATCGCAATCCTCAGGGATGTTTTCAGTTAAGGTGGAAACCATATTGATTTCTACATTCTGCTTCTCTAAGGTTTCCTGAAATAAAGGACCAATTTCTTTTTCTGCATGGCCTGTGGTTGAATATAATACTGGAACATCCGGATTTGTTACATACTGTATGGCAGACGTAAGCCTTCCCTCAACATCAATCCCAGTCGTTTCATACTCAAACGTATTATAACTGAGCTCTTGCACAAGCATCGTGCTGTTATCCACATACTTTGCTCTTCCTGTTGTATTATTAATCACAAGGAAACTATTAGTCACAATGGTATCCTCTACGTACTGAGATGCAAATTTCGGATAAAGAATCGGGTCTTTCTCAACCAAATTAATATGTTCTGATAGGCTGTCATATTCTTCAGCAATTTTTTGAAAATAAGTTGCCTCACTTCCTGTCTCAACCAAATAATATATAGTTATGTCATCTTGAATACTATTGACCAACTCAACAGAGTTTTTAGTCAATGTATACAGATTTTGGGTACTGATATCAATCCTCATATCTACCTTAGATACGATAAGATTCACCACAATTACAATAATGATAACAATGGTTGATATAATAGATACATATGCGCCACTTCTAAACTTTCTGCCAGTAAAGGAGGCTTTTATCTTACCTAGTAGACTATCTTTCTTAACCTTGTCATGACTCTCATTGTTTCGATTCTCATTGTTCTGATTCTCTTTGTTCTTATTCTCTTTGTTGCTCTTCTCATTGTTCTGATTCTCATTGACTTTATTCTCATTGTTCAGATTCTCATTGCCTTGATTCTCTTTGTCTTGATTCTCATCGCTTTGATTCATTATTTCATTCATAGTTTTGCCCTCCCTTCCTTAGCTCCATCTCTTCTTTTTAATGACCTGCATAGTTAAAAACAAGAATATAAACATGATGCTTAAATAATAAACGATATCAGCCAAATCAAATATGCCATAAGAAAAGGATCGATACCTGGCCATCACAGATGCCCATCCGAATGCTTTAATAACCATACCATCAAAAAGCATAGGTTTTACTAAATATATAGCGGCTAGCCCACCTACACCAAACACAGCGATGGTTGCAGACACTGTAAAATTATGCATCATCAGATATAATACTAGACATATAATCAAAACTAAAGCGGAAAATACGATAAATGCTGTCTTGTTATCTGCTGGAAATACTCCTGCTATACTCTCCATAAAAGCCGTAAAAATAAATGTAAAAAATGCTATTACGGCTGCTACTATCTGGCTATCAGTCAAAGATGAAAT
>DATESP010000013.1:0-13645 GCA_035270645.1 Mobilitalea sp.
TGCTTTTGCACTACTCTTTTCGATCATTTCATCCATATCCATGCTATCCATGTATTTATTTACAAAGTATTGCTGAACGATAGAAAATAAGCTATTTGCTATCCAGTATAAACCTACACCGATTGGAAGAATAAGACAGAAGAATCCTGACATAATTGGCATAACCACATTCATTGAAGACATTGCATTAGCTGTCGGGTTATCATTTTTAGGATCTTTCTTAACACTAATCTGCTTACTCTGAACAAATTGAAGGCCCATCGCTAAAATCGGAACAATAACTGATACAGACTTCAAAGTTGGGTTGTTCATTATATTAAGTCCAAATAAATTATTAGCTCTACTTATATAATTGATTGCACCGCCCGCATCTCCAGATACCTGTCCAAGTAAAATGTCCCATTGGCTGGTCTTGAAATCAGCTAACGCATCAATAATCATATCGGCAGTAGGAAAATCTGCTACTGTTTTCGAAATAATTTCTGCAAAGGATGTTAACAGATTGCTGTCCCCAAAGATGGATTCAGCTACGATTGAATATTGTTCTCTTATTAATGTTACGAACCCGGGTACATCATTGATTACCTCATATAAAGCAAACATAATTGGTAACATTAATAGCATCGGTAAGCAACCTGCAGTAGGACTTGCACCGTACTTCTGATAAATAGCCTGTGTCTCCGCTTGCTGTTTCTTTATAGAAGTTTCATCTTTTTTTCCCTTATACTTTGCCTGTATTTTCTGTATCTCAGGGTTCATCCTGGAAGACAATCTCGTAAATTTCTGTTGTTTAATCGTTAACGGAAGCATTAGCGTTTTTATAATAAACGTAAACACAAAAATACATAATGCGATGTTCTGAATTCCTAATAAATTAAAAAATGAATAGATTCCATTCATTATTACGCCCAATATACTCGCAATTGGGCTGAAAATACTACCAAATATAAATGTAACCTCCAACTTTTCTTCCTCCTTAGAGCCTCACCCAACTTGTTAATCTGGCTCAACAATTCATGAAATTTACTTACGGAACAGGGTCATACCCACCTTTATGAAAGGGATGACATCTTAAAATTCGTCTTATGGCCAGATACGAGCCTTTTATGGCTCCATACTTTTCCAATGCTTCAACGGCATATAAGGAACAGGTAGGTATATAAATACAGCTTGATTGTCTCTTGAGAGGTGAAATATATTTTTGATATAGTCCTATCATAAAAATTATAAATTTCTTAATCAATTTCTTACCCCTGCTTCTTAGCATATTTCCTATAAGCTTATCTATCCGTTCAAATGTTGCTAGCTTTCAATATTTTATGGAGCTTCATAAGATGTAATAACGAACTATCGATTTCGCTGTAATTTTTTCCTTTAGCAGTAAACCTTGCGACAACCACTATGTCCAATCCAAATAAAAGATATTTCTCCGACAGTCGGTAACTTTCCCTAACTAATCTGGTTATTCTATGTCTAACCACACTATTACCAACTTTTTTACTCACCGATATTCCAAGTCGGTTTCCAATTAACTCATTTTTCTTAACATACATAATCAAATATTTATTCGCATATGATTTTCCGGTATGATATATTTTTCTAAAATCCTCATTACTTTTTATTGACTCGGTCTTCTTCATTTTCTACCATAATTGCTTTCTTTTATTCAAACCTATCTTAATACGTGCCTCAAATAATAGAAGAAAAGGCCACAAAACTGCGACCTATGATTTCAAACTATGCAGATAACTGCTTTCTTCCTTTTGCTCTTCTTGCAGCCAATATCTTTCTGCCGCCTGGTGTACTCATTCTCTGTCTAAAGCCATGTACTTTAGCTCTTGATCTCTTTTTCGGTTGGAATGTCATTTTCATTAATATATGCACCTCCTTTTTACTATACACAAATCATATAAGCGAAATTCATCTATTTTACTTAGTATTTTGGAATATCACGTTTATTATATTCGTAAACTCAGTTCTAGTCAAGTAGATATTTACTTACAACTTACCTTATATAACTTTTCTTAAATCAATTCAATAATTTTAGCTTCCTTATATATATACAATTGTTGATAACTATTTTGATTTTGTGGATACTCTTTTTATTTTTTTTATATTTTTAATTTTATCGGTGATTTTTAAGTACTTTCACTCCTGTTGTTATTGTTTATACTTTCGTACCTTTCTCCACAACCCAAAAAATAGTATAACTTTCTCTATCTATAAATTCTCTACTTAAAGAAAGAAATAAGAATGACATAATAACCATTGAAAATAAATCGAATTTGTTATACTATATATCTATGTGAGTATTAATGGAGGCAATAATGAAAAACATAATTCAATCAAAATGGGACGATATACTAAAATATTTGACATCCGAATACGGTATTACCGAAGTATCCTACAATACTTGGTTAAAACCGCTTAAGGTTTATGATGTTTCGGATCATATCATCACAGTATTAATTAATGATGAACGAATTGGGCCTCCTAGTTTAAATGTCATACGTACAAAATATGAATTATTACTAAAGGTCTCAATTGAAGAGATAATAAATGAACAATTTGAAATTAAGTTTGTACTTGCAAGCCAAATAGACTCTATGGAGAAAAAATCCGAGCCTATTTCCAATAAGAAAAATACTAGTATTTCTCCTTTCTTAAATACCAGGTATACCTTTGATACATTTGTCGTTGGAGGTAATAATGAGTTTGCAAGAGCTGCAGCACTAGCTGTAGCAGAGAATCCAGGTGAAATTTACAACCCTTTGTTTATCTATGGTGGTGTAGGTTTGGGCAAAACTCATCTTATGCATTCTATCGCACAATTTGTTCTCAACCAGAATCCAGACACCAAGGTTCTATATGTAACCAGTGAAAAGTTTACGAACGAGCTGATTGAATCTATACAAAGAAAAACGACTAATCAATTTCGTGAAAAATACAGAAGTATAGATATTTTACTTATTGATGATATTCAATTTATAATAGGAAAAGAAAGCACTCAGGAAGAATTTTTCCATACTTTTAATACCCTTCATGAATCAAAGCGTCAGATTATTATTTCTAGTGACCGACCACCTAAAGAAATGCTTACATTAGAAGATAGGCTCCGTTCCCGTTTTGAACATGGGCTTATGGCTGATATACAATCACCTGATTATGAGACAAGAATGGCAATTCTTAAGAAAAAAGAAGAAATTGATGGGTATGAGATTGATGAAGAGGTTCTTCGTTATATCGCTAATAATATTAAATCAAATATTCGTGAACTTGAGGGTGCTTTAACAAAGATAGTTGCTTTTTCGAGATTAAAGAAAAGAGAGCTTAATCTTTTGCTAGCAGAAGAAGCTCTTCAAGATATTATATCTCCAAATGAGAAGAAGATTATTACTCCTGCATTGATAGTAGATATCGTTGCTGAACATTATAATTTAACTCCGTCTGAAATTTATTCCAAGGACAAAAGTCGCAGTATCTCCTTTCCAAGACAAGTCGTTATGTATTTGTGTAGACGCCTTACAGATATGTCCGTAACGGATATAGGAAAAATTCTTGGTGGTCGAGATCACTCTACTGTGTTACATGGTTATGACAAAATAAAAAAAGATATTGAAAAGGATGCTTCAATACATAATTCTATTGATGTATTAATAAAGAAGATCAACCCAGAATAATGAGAATTCCTACTAATGTAGTTACCTCATTATATAATTTGACCAACACTCTAAATAATTGAACATGTAATTTTGAATACTAATTATTATCTATTTTATCTTATAAATAATTTGTTGATATCTAGTTGATAGACAAGTGTTATTTATGTTAATTATTTAATTACATTATTTGGTTGTTAATAACCTAAGACTTTTCCACAGGTTAAACCACCTTAAAAAACATATTTATCAATGGCTTAAAGGGCTGGTTTTTATAGCTAATTTCATGATTTCAACAAATACACGTCCCTTAATACTACTAGTACTATTAATTATTTATATATTTATCTATTTAACGCGAAGGGAGATTATGCACATATGAAGATACAATGTCAGAAATCAGATTTACTAAACAGTGTTAATATTGTTTTAAAAGCGGTACCCGTAAAATCTACGATGCCCATACTGGAATGTCTGATTATAGAAGTAAAAAATCAAAATATTAAGTTAATTGCTAATGATATGGAATTGGGAATAGAGACACTCGTGAAGGGAAATATTTTTGAGGAAGGGACAGTTGCATTAAATGCAAAGGTTTTTTCTGAGATAGTAAGAAGACTTCCAGAGAATGAAGTAAATATTACTACTAACGATAATTATATGGCAGAAATAGTTTGTGAGAAAGCAAAGTTTTCAATTTTAGGAAGATCAGGAGAAGAATTTCCTTCTCTACCCAAAATCGAAAAAGAAAACGCTGTAACTCTTTCACAGTTTACATTGAAAGAAATTATTAGGCAGACTGTATTTTCAATTTCTGATAATGAAAGTAATAAGATTATGACCGGAGAACTATTTGAGATTAAGAAGAATGAACTCAGAGTAATTTCCTTAGATGGTCATAGAATTTCTATACGTAAGATATTTATGAAGGATGAGTATGAGGACAGAAAGGTAATAGTACCTGGAAAGACCTTGAACGAAATTAGCAAAATATTATCTGGTGAAGCATCATCTATGGTTAATATGTTCTTTTCAGATAAACACGCTCTTTTTGAATTTGATAATACAGTAGTGTTATCAAGATTAATAGAGGGCGAATATTATAGAATTGATCAAATGTTGTCAAGTGATTATGAGACCAAGGTTAGCATAAATAAAAAGGAGCTTCAAAATTGTATAGAAAGAGCTTCTCTTTTAATCAGAGAAACAGATAAGAAACCAATTATAATAGAAATTAATAATAATAATTTTGAATTAAAGATTAATACTGCAATAGGTTCAATGAATGAAGAAATTGATATTACCATGGAGGGCAAGGATGTAGTGATTGGGTTTAATCCTAAATTTTTAATTGATGCTCTTCGTGTAATTGATGATGAGTCAGTAGATATTTATTTGATTAATGCAAAGGCACCTTGTTTTATAAGAGATAAGGAGCAATCTTACATTTACCTAATATTACCTGTTAATATTAATGTCGGAGATTAACTTATAAAAAGAATGAAATTTTATTTATGCCGAAAGTCGGCGGAACGGAGTAATTTTGGAAGAAATCAAGCTTAGGGATGATTATATAAAGCTGGGACAAGCTCTCAAAGCAACTGGGCTTGCAGATTCAGGTGTTTATGCTAAGAACGAGATATTGGATGGAAAGGTTAAGGTCAATGGAGTAGTTGAAATCCAAAGAGGAAAGAAGCTTCATGAAGGCGACTTAGTAGAATATAATGGTGAGCAAATTAAAATAATTAAGTAAAAGAATCGATGGTGCAGATATGTTAGTGAAGTCATTGGAACTGATGGATTATAGAAATTATAATCAGCTTGATATACAGTTTCACTGTGGAACCAATATTTTATATGGAGAAAATGCTCAGGGAAAGACTAATATTTTGGAAGCCGTCTATCTTGGAGGAACTACAAAATCACATAGAGGTAATAAGGACAGGGAGATAATTATGTTTGATAAAGACGAAGCCCATGTCCGTTTAATGATAGAGAAAAACTTAATAACTCACAAGATTGATTTACATTTAAAGAAGAATAAAGCCAAAGGGGTCGCCATAGATGGCATTCCGATTAAAAGACAAGGTGAATTGTTTGGGATGCTGAACCTTGTGTTTTTTTCGCCAGAGGATCTATATATAATTAAGGATGGACCTGGAGAACGAAGAAGGTTTCTAGATTTGGAATTATGCCAGTTAGATAAACTATACCTATATCATTTAGCAAACTATAACAAATCACTGGCACAAAGAAATAACTTATTAAAGCAAATTAGTTTTAATAGGGATTTATTGGATACACTATATATATGGGATGCTAAACTGATAGAACATGGTATATATATAATTAATGCAAGAAGAGACTTTATCCTTAAATTAAGTGATTTGGTCTATCCGATACATACTAAATTAACCGGTGGGAAGGAAATGTTAATTCTTCAATACGAGCCCAATGTAAAGGTTGATTCCTTTGAAGATAAACTTAGTAAATCGCTGGAGAAGGATTTAACATTAAAAATGACTAATACGGGTCCCCATAGAGACGATATGTCTTTTTTATCAAATAACATAGATATCAGAAAATATGGATCACAGGGACAACAGAGGACAGCAGCACTATCTTGTAAACTTGCAGAGATAGATTTGGTTAAAGAGGTTATTAAAGAAAATCCGGTTCTGTTGTTGGACGATGTATTGTCGGAACTCGACAGAAGCAGACAGAATCAACTTTTAAATAGTATTGGTGATATTCAAACAATCATAACCTGTACTGGATTGGAAGAATTTATTAGTCATAGATTTGAGTATAATAAGATATTTCATGTGGTAGAAGGTACAGTAACCAATGATAACTAAAGCATTTAAGATGGAGGTTAAAATGAATAACGAATATGGTGCAGATCAAATTCAGATATTGGAAGGGTTAGAGGCTGTTAGAAAAAGGCCAGGTATGTATATTGGATCAACCTCCTCCAAGGGGTTACATCATCTGGTATATGAAATTGTTGATAATGCTGTAGATGAGGCGTTAGCTGGCTATTGCGATGTAATAGAAGTTACTATCAATAAAGATAATTCAATTTCAGTAATTGATAATGGACGAGGAATTCCTATAGGAATTAATCATAAAGCAGGGATTCCTGCAGTAGAAGTTGTATTTACAATCTTACATGCTGGAGGAAAATTCGGAGGTGGGGGATACAAAGTATCTGGAGGACTACATGGAGTAGGAGCTTCTGTCGTTAATGCGCTTTCTGAATGGCTAGATGTTGAAATAAGCATAGATGGAAAGAAATATTTTCAACGTTATGAACGCGGGAAAGTAGTAACCCCCCTAAAGGAAATAGGAGAAACAGATTTGAGGGGAACCAAGGTTACCTTCCTGCCTGATAAGGATATATTTGAAGAAACCATTTATGATTTTGATATATTAAAACAGCGATTAAGAGAAATGGCATTTTTGACAAAAAATCTAAGAATTATTCTACGTGATGTAAGAGAAGAGGAAATCAAAGAAAGAGATTTCCATTATGCAGGTGGAATAAAGGAATATGTTGAATATTTAAATCACCATAAAGACCCCATATATCAAGACATAATTTACTGCGAGGGACAGAGGGACCAGGTATATGTTGAAGTAGCAATGCAGCATAATAATACCTATACAGAAGGTGTATATAGTTTTGTAAATAATATTACTACTCCAGAGGGAGGAACTCACCTGATAGGGTTTAAGAATGCATTAACAAAAACCTTCAACGACTATGCTAGAACCCAAAAATTCTTGAAGGAGAATGAAGTTAACCTGACTGGTGAAGATATCAGAGAAGGTCTGACGGCAATTATAAGTATCAAAATTCCGGACCCACAATTTGAAGGACAGACAAAACAGAAGCTTGGTAATTCTGAGGCAAGAGGTGCAGTGGAAAATGTTGTTACTGAACAGCTTACTTATTTCCTGGAGCAGAACCCATCTGTAGCAAAGATGATATGTGAAAAATCTGTATTAGCCCAGAGAGCAAGAGATGCTGCTAGAAAAGCAAGAGACCTGACAAGAAGAAAAACTGCACTAGAAGGCATGAGCCTTCCTGGTAAGCTAGCAGATTGTTCAGATAAGGATCCGGTTAATTGTGAGATATACATTGTAGAGGGAGATTCTGCAGGGGGTTCTGCGAAGACCGCTCGTTCTAGAGCTACCCAAGCAATTCTACCTTTAAGAGGTAAAATACTTAATGTTGAGAAATCCAGACTTGATAAAATATTAGTAAATAATGAAATCAGAGCAATGATTACAGCCTTCGGTACAGGTATATCTGATGATTTTGACATTTCAAGGTTGAGATATCATAAGATTATTATTATGACTGATGCAGATGTAGATGGAGCCCATATAAGTACGCTGCTGTTAACATTTTTATTTCGATTTATGCCGGAATTGATTAAACAGGGGCATGTATACCTGGCTCAGCCACCACTTTATAAAGTGGAAAAGGGTAAAATCTCACGCTATGCTTATAGTGACGAGGAACTCAATCAAATTCTTATTGAGATTGGCAGGGATGGTAACAATAAGATTCAGCGATATAAAGGTCTTGGAGAAATGGACGCGCTGCAGCTTTGGGATACTACGATGGATCCAGAGAAAAGAATTTTACTGCGTGTAACCATGGACGAAGAGCAATCCTCAGAAATAGACGTTACCTTTACTACTTTGATGGGAGATAAGGTAGAGCCGAGAAGAGAATTTATTGAAGCAAATGCAAAGTACGTTAGAAATCTTGATATCTAACAGAAAAATTAATGTAACTGTTCAGTGCCTTCGCAGTTACATTTGCACTACAAAATGGATAGAATACATCCATTTTGGCGCTGACTCACTCGAATCCACTGCGTGATTCTCGGGGGTTCTGAATAGTTACAAAATAATAAACTAAAGATATATAGATCTGTTAGTATGAAAACGGAGGAATAAGAATGGATGAAAATATCTTCGACAAGGTGCATAACGTCGATTTAAGAAAGACAATGGAGACATCATATATTGATTATGCCATGTCCGTAATCGCCGCCCGTGCCTTGCCCGATGTTAGGGACGGTTTGAAACCTGTACAAAGACGAATATTATATGCAATGATTGAGTTGAACAACGGACCGGATAAGCCACATCGTAAATGTGCCCGTATCGTCGGTGATACCATGGGTAAATATCATCCCCACGGAGACAGCTCTATTTATGATGCATTAGTAAAACTTGCACAGGATTTTTCAACAAGATATCCTTTAATTGACGGACATGGGAACTTTGGCTCTGTTGATGGTGACGGTGCTGCAGCAATGCGTTATACGGAAGCTCGCTTAAGTAAAATTTCCATGGAGATGCTATCTGACATTAATAAGGACACGGTTGACTTCTCACCAAACTTTGATGAGACAGAAAGAGAACCAAAAGTATTGCCTTCAAGATACCCAAATCTGCTTGTTAACGGAACCTCAGGTATTGCTGTAGGTATGGCAACCAATATTCCTCCTCATAACTTACGTGAAGTAATCAATGGCGTATTAAAAATGATAGATAACCGTATTGAAGAGGATCGTGACACTGACATTGATGAATTACTTGGAATTATTAAAGGACCTGATTTTCCTACCGGTGCTCAGATTTTAGGTCTCTCTGGAATAGAACAGGCGTATCGTACTGGTCGTGGTAAAATTAGGGTAAGAGCTATAACAGAGATTGATATTATGCCGAACGGAAAACCAAGAATTATTGTATCAGAGCTTCCTTATATGGTTAATAAAGCCAGGTTGATTGAAAAGATTGCAGACCTGGTAAAGGAAAAGAAGATAGATGGTATAACTGAACTTAGAGATGAATCAGACCGTACCGGTATGAGAATTGTCATTGAACTCCGTAAGGACATCAATGCCAATGTATTATTAAATCAATTGTATAAACATACCCAGCTTCAGGATACCTTTGGAGTTATTATGCTGGCGCTTGTGAATAATGAACCCCGTATCTTAAATTTACATCAGATGCTGGCTTATTATATAAAGCATCAGGAGGAAGTTATACTTAGACGTACCAAATATGACTTGAACAAAGCTGAGGAACGTGCCCATATTTTAAAAGGGTTAATAATTGCACTTGATAACATAGATGAAGTTATTAAAATCATCCGTGGTTCTCAGAATGGAAATGTTGCTAAGGAACGGTTGATCGAGCGGTTTGGTCTGTCAGACGCTCAAGCTCAAGCAATTATAGATATGAGACTTCGTGCATTGACCGGTTTGGAAAGAGAACGCTTAGAGGCGGAGTATGCGGAGCTTATGAGTAGAATAGAAGAGTATAAAGCAATTCTGGCCGACGAGAAGAAGTTACTCGGAGTAATTAAAGAAGAAATAATATTTATTAGTGATAAATACGGAGACGAAAGAAGAACTTCAATAGGACCGGATGAGTATGATATCTCTATGGAGGATTTGATTCCTGATGAAACGACAGTGATTGCTATGACGAGACTCGGCTATATCAAGAGGATGACAGTAGATAATTTCAAGAGTCAGCATCGAGGTGGCAAGGGTATCAAGGGAATGCAGACCATTGAAGAGGACTTTATCGAGGATCTTCTAATGACTACAAATCACCATTTCATAATGTTCTTTACGAACAAAGGAAGAGTATACCGCTTAAAAGCCTATGAGATACCGGAGTCTAGCAGGACAGCTAGGGGGACGGCAATTGTTAACTTGTTGCAGTTGCTTCCTGGGGAATGGATTACAGCGATTATCCCTCTTAAGGAATACAAGGCCGATAGATTCCTATTTATGGCTACCAAGAATGGTATCGTTAAGAAGACCCCAATTAAAGATTATGAAAACATTAGAAAATCAGGCCTTCAGGCAATTAACCTTAGGGAGGATGATGAACTAATTGAAGTTAAATCTACGAACCGTCATAAAGAGATATTCCTAGTAACCCGTAATGGTATGTGTATCCGTTTTGACGAGAAGGATGTAAGACCTACAGGTAGAACTTCAATGGGTGTTATCGGTATGACTTTGACGGGAGAAGATCAGATAATTGGTATGCAGCTTCATACACAAGGCGAGTATATGCTCTTTGTATCTGAAAATGGTATGGGTAAACGGACAGAGCTTGAAGAGTTTAACATACAACGTCGTGGTGGAAAAGGTGTGAAGTGTTATAAGATTACAGAGAAAACCGGTGATTTAGTCGGGGTTAAGGCCGTAAATGAAGAACATGAAATAATGATTATAACAACCGGCGGTATCATAATACGATTAATGGTCAATGATATATCTATGCTTGGAAGAATTACTTCTGGTGTTAAGCTGATTAATCTAGACTTGGAGAAAGACATCACGGTAGCCAGTGTGGCAAAGGTTAGGGAAGACAGTAATGCAACTTCTGAAGAAGAAGTAATCAAAAACTTAGAGAAAGAATTGAATGAAGAACTTACCCAGGAAGGATTGGAAAATCTAACTGAAGAGCAATTCTTAGAGGAAGCAGAAGCTCTAAACGATGCCTTCGAATATGAGGACGAGTCTGAAGTAGATGATCTAACAGAAGAATAAACGCAATAGTGAAGGTACTGAACAGTAACATATATTCTAAGATTGACAATCTTAACACCTTTATATTGGAGGTTAACATGAGGAATATCCATACGGATGATATTATCAACAACATAAAGGAAATGTGTATTGAAGCCAACTATACGTTGGCTTCAGATGTAGAAAAAAGGATAAGAGGAGCATATAATAAGGAGGACTCTTTCCTTGGAAAGCAAATCTTAGGACAATTAGGTGATAACCTCGATATTGCGGCTACTGACAGTATTCCGATTTGTCAGGATACAGGGATGGCCATCATCTTTCTGAAGCTCGGACAAGAGGTCCACATTACCGGAGGTAACCTTACGGATGCTGTGAATGAGGGTATCAGGCAAGGCTATCAGGAGGGTTATTTAAGAAAATCGATTGTTTCAGATCCTCTAATTAGAAATAATACGAAGGACAATACTCCAGGGATAATTCATTTAGAGATTGTAGATGGAGATGGTGTGGAGATTACGGTGGCACCAAAGGGATTTGGAAGCGAAAACATGAGCAGAATATATATGCTTAAGCCTTCGGATGGCATAGAAGGTGTTAAGACAGCAATTCTTGAGACCGTAACCTTAGCAGGCCCGAATGCTTGTCCTCCAATTATAGTTGGTGTTGGAATTGGTGGTAGCTTTGAGAAGAGTGCGTTACTTGCGAAGAAAGCGCTGACCAGAAGTATGGACCAGCCTTCGGATCTACCCCACATCAAAAAACTCGAGGAAGAATTACTAGAAGAGATTAACCACCTTGGAATTGGTCCGGGTGGTCTAGGAGGAAGAACTACTGCGCTTGGTGTAAATATAGAAACATATCCGACCCATATTGCAGGTCTGCCCGTAGCAATTAATATATGTTGTCACGTAAATCGACATGTGACAAGACGAATCTAGGATAAGGCACTCCTTAATCTTTATAGCTCATAAAAATTCTCATGAAAAGAACAGAAAGAGGAATCTGTATGGAGAAGTATATAAGTACGCCTTTGACAACTAATAAGGTTGAAGAGCTTAATATCGGAGACTATGTATATATCACCGGGACGATATATACGGCTAGAGATGCTGCCCATAGCAGAATGTATGATACGATTAATGAGAAAAAGGAAATTCCCTTCGACCTTACAGACAGTATTATCTACTACCTCGGTCCGACACCAGAAAGAGAAGGTCAGGTAATCGGGTCGGCTGGACCCACTACCAGTAGCCGGATGGATAAGTATACACCTTTATTACTAGACTCGGGTTTAAAGGGTATGATAGGAAAAGGAAAGAGAAGTACTGAGGTTATTGCTTCCATGGTTAAGAATAAGGCTATATACTTTGCCGCAGTCGGAGGAGCAGGAGCACTTTTGTCTAAAAAAATAAAAGCCTCGAAGGTAATAGCCTATGATGATTTGGGAACGGAGGCAATTCGAGAGCTTTATGTCGAAGACTTTCCTGTCATAGTGGTTGTTGACTCTAAGGGAAATAACTTATACGAAATAGTTGTGCAAAGCAGTTGACAAAAGAAAAGCCATTTGTTATACTATTTTTTGTCTCTGTAGTTCGTTTACGAGAAAAAAACTATAAAACATTAATAAGTTCAGAGTCTGGAGAAATACTCAAGAGGCTGAAGAGGCGCCCCTGCTAAGGGTGTAGGCCGGGTGACCGGCGCGAGGGTTCAAATCCCTCTTTCTCCGTTATAATTAATAGAAGAATGCGTACCAGTTTGGTACGCATTTTTTGCATAGTCTCATAACCAAAACGTGAAGGACACACTAGGTATAAACTGATCCAAAGGGCAGGCATGTATCTCTATTCAATGGTATGGTAATCAATCATTAAAATAATATATTACATATATTAGAAAGGATTCTACAATGCCAGCATCTACACAATGTGATATAATTAATCAGTACAAAACCAGCAAGCAAGTTAGCCTTAGCATATTTGTATGGGAATAAATGCAATAAAAGAAACTTATGGAGGATGGGGTATGAAAAAAAGGAATAAACTGTTAACAATAATTTTAATTTCACTTTTATCGGTAGGCATATTGTCTGCATGTAAGAATAGGGATAAGATAGAAACTGACGCGCAGGGGAAGGCACAAAAGGAAATACAGGTTACATTGACACCTACAGAGGAGGTAACTGAGCTGGAATCATCTAATGCACCAGTAGCTGAAACAGTTATACTAAAGGAAATTCGGGACATTACTGCCGCTGAGCTTGTGGGAGAGATAAAGATCGGTTGGAATCTCGGTAATACCTTGGATGCAACCGGTAATGGAAGTTCCATTAGTTCTGAAACCTCTTGGGGCAATCCGATAACGACTGAGGATATGATAAAAACTGTTAAAAATGCAGGCTTTAAT
>DATESP010000014.1:0-6159 GCA_035270645.1 Mobilitalea sp.
GATTATAACGATACTGATTTTAATAAGACTGATAAAAATGTATGTGAGCATCCATCTTATCCATCATATCGTAATAAGGAAGCGCCGAATTTTTCGATGGATAGGATTGATGAATACAACAAATACAAGGAAATCATAAAAGAAAATATCGACTATGACAGTCTTATTGTTCAGGAACAGCAAGATTTAATCGACAACATTGTTGAGATTATGGCAGATGTTGTTACCTTCCCTGCTGAAAGTTATTTTATAAACCAAAAGCAATATCCGGCAGAGGTTGTTAAGAGCGTTTTTCTAAAAATTAATTTCTGCCATATCAGCAATATGCTTATGGCTTTAGACGAAAATCGAACAAAAATACGAAACATACGCAGCTATCTGATAGCTGCTATTTTTAATGCTTACAGTACAGCAGACGCATATATCGGTCAGCGAGTCCGATATGATATGCAAAATTTTTAGCGAGGAGGAATTTATGATGCAAACAACAGTAATCGCAATATCAAATCAAAAAGGAGGCACGGGCAAAACAACCACGACAGTAAATTTAGGCATAGGTCTTGCAAATGAGGGTAAACGGGTACTTCTCATTGACTATGACGCACAGGGCAATTTAACGCAAAGCTTAGGCTATCCCAATCCCGACGAATTATCTACCACAATTTCAACGCTTATGGAAAAGGTAATTAACGAACAGCCTATTGAGAAAAATGAGGGTATTTTACATCATTCAGAGGGCATTGACTTTGTTCCGGCAAACATACTGCTTTCGGGAATGGAAACAGCGCTTGTAAATGTCACTTGCCGTGAAAGAGTTCTTAAAAACTATATAAACACAGTCAAAGACAATTATGACTATGTGCTTATAGACTGCACTCCGTCGCTTGGTATGCTTACGGTAAATGCGCTTGTTGCGGCAAACGAGGTTATTATTCCCGTATTATGCGAAACCTTTTGTTATGCGCATCTTTTTAGTAGAATGTCATATTTTCTAGCTGCTTTTTGAAAGAAGATGCGCATAACAACTACTTCAGACCACAGAGCCTTGACAGTTCATCCTCGTCGTCTGACCAACGTTGTTCCTCTGATGTTTCAGGGATATTTGAATCCATAGCCTTTCGAAGCTGTTCAATTGAAGGATGAACATAGTGATCTTTTGTAGTTTGGAGCAAAGAATGCCCCAGAAGCGTGGATATCGCTGTGATATCCACTCCGTCCTGATACAATCCGTTGGCTCGGGTTCGGCGTAGAAGATGTGGATATACAGAATCAGGAAGATCCGTATGTTCCTGCCTTATCTGATCTGCATACTTTTTTACAATACGTTCTACGTTGCGACGTGACATATGTCCTTTTTGATTATGGATAGTTGTAAAAAAGAATGGTATCTTTCGGTCTTTTTGTAAATGAAATTCCGTGACATATTGCTTTACGATTTCGATAGTGCTTTGACTGAAATAGACCTTACGGTCTTTATTACCCTTCCCATGTACATGTATATATGGGTAAGAAACAGATAGGTTTATATCTGAATAATCAAGAGTTATAAGTTCTTCTGCTCTGATTGCAGTATCGAAAAGTATGATTAGTATAGTTTTATCACGCAATCCTGTTCTGGTATTCGGAGGTGCATTTAACAATGCAGATAGCGTTTCCACCTGCCCTATCACAGGACCTACAGTCTTAGGGACCCTATATGCCGGAACTTCAGATACCGAAAAAGCTACTTGTTGGAGAGTGATATCTCTCGCAGCTACATAATTCATATAGGATCTTATTGCTGCAAGCCTGTTGTTTGTAGTGCTTTCTTTGTATCCTTTGTCATCATGCAACCAGTTTCTGTAATCGAGGATGAAATCGTATGTACAATCAGAAAACTTAAAATTACGAATAGAGCGTCCTTTTTGTTCTTGGATATAATCTCTAAACATAGAGAGCCCTATCCGATATGTTTCAACAGTGTTTCTACTTCCATTACTCTGTTTTGGAATGTATATTTCAAAAAAATCCAGAGTTTTCGAAAAAAACAGGGAATCATTCAGTGGGTAGCGTGTCTGTGGTGTAATAGTCTTTTTCTTTCTCATCGTGGCCGCACCTCCGGAATTACCTTTTTAGCAAGGGTATCCTTTTCTCGGATAATCTGAGCAGTTTCTTGTACATAATGGTAATAATAATTCGTTCCATCTATGCTCTTATGTCCGAGATGTTTGCTCAAATATGGCATCATTATGTTCATATCCAGTCCTTGTTTCATCCACAGATTTACTCTTTTTACAACATAAGTATGTCGAAGAGAATGTACTGTCGGATTTTTATCAGTGGTAGCTGCAAAATGTGTCTTTTCCCAAAAGGAATTGAATACACGACCAGCTGTCCCAGCTGCGATAGACTTTGCCATATCCAGACCAGGGAAAAGCCATTTTAGTTCCAGACTGTAGTTTTGGAGCATCATGTCAAGGTATTCTTTGCATAGCTGGTTCATGTCTTCTGAAAGATAAATAAGTCGATCCTTGTTTCCTTTGGCATTGTAGATTGTTATGATTCCTTGGCTAAGATCCACTTGTGCAACAGATAATCCACATGCCTCAGACCTACGGAGTCCGCAGCAATAAATCAGCCGGAAAAGAATAGGATACTCATATGACATTCTGATTTGTAGACGGTTTTTTTTGATTGGTGTGTAGCTGTCAATCTTATTAAAAAGATCAGCAATCTCCTCATCACAAAGTACATGAACAAGTGGTTTGCTCCTTCGGATATTTAAGTGTGGGATGTAACTGTTGATACCAAGACCATTTAAATACCTTGAAAATTCCCTAACTACCGAAATTCGGTTATGAAGGTATTCCTTGTTTTCACAATCCCTTTTTTTCGTCCAGTCATCCAGTGATTCTGGAGTCAGACCGATAAATGCATACATATGCTCTGTCCAATAGACATCAAAATTTTTCATCAGATAAGCCTGAGCCTGATATCTATATCCTTGTGCCTGTTTTTCTTTAACGAAGTTTTGGATATGTATCCCCAAAACGCTTGTGTAGAAATACTCACTATTCATTCCAACTCCTCCTATCTGACATAAGCCCTAATTCTGTAAGGGAAAGGGAACAGAGACGCATTCTTTCTTCATCCAAAGAAAGATACTTATGAATTGTACCTATATCGGAATGTCCAAGAGCATCCGCAATCATAGAAGTCTTTGTCCCTTTTTTAAGTAGATCCGTAGCAAAGGTTCTGCGTGTCACATGGAACTTAGATCCTGGGATATTACGTTCAGGAAGGATTCGTTCCATGGCGTGTCTACATACAGACGGGCCAATCGGTCCAAAAGGTGCACGTGTTTTAAGAAATACATGAGGATCATCCATTACAATAGGGCGTCCCTCTTTCATATAGCGGTAAATAGCATTACCTACACTGTTACTCATTGGAAGACATATCTCAACACTGGTTTTACTTTGAATAAACCGTATTGTGTGTGATTTCCAGTCAATATCTGAGAGTTTAAGGTTTATGATGTCATGTCCACGAAATCCCATTTTCAATCCGATTTCAATGATAGCTGAATCTCGTAGTTCAAGTGGCAAAATGCTCTTTTCTTTGTGACGCTGGATTCGCTTTTTCTCATCCGCTGTCAGTACATCAACGATGCGTTCCCTAGAAACTGAACCACTTGGAAGTGCTAGATGAAGATTCGGTTGGTTATAAAAACCTTCTCGGTACAGAAAAACCAAAAACTTGCGAATGATGCCGTTTAAGGTGTTTTTTCCTCTTGTAGATCTGTGATGATCATGAAGATTAAATCCCTTTATTATCTCAGGAGTCATAAGGTTAAACCCAACAACTTCTTTTTCTATAAGAAACTGGCATAGCTTTGCAGAAGCATACCCATCATCAGATACTACTTTAGGACTTCTACCTTCTTTTGTCCTTTTCTCTATGAAATGAACAACTGCTATACGACACCATTCTGGAAGTAGATCCACCTCTGATGGGCTTCGCTTCCTCCACTTACAGGGATCGATTGTTCCGCTTTTTATATACTCGTCGAAAAGTTCGATGCCTCTTCTTGCCATTGCGAAACTTGACTTAAACAGCCGCTGTCCTTCTGATGCAATCCATGAATCAGCAAGTGTAGTACTGTAATGAACATTAGACATATCTAGAATTATGAATAAGAGCTTCAATGCTGTTTCTGACGTTAAGAGAACTGGTTTTGAATACTGATACTTTCGGAGTACTTCATGAAATAAAGGGATTTTCTCTCTCATTTGATTCGCAGTATAGTTGTACTGCGTGCTGTTCTCTGATAATTCACACACATGATCATGTGTGAAATTTACGCTATAAGGCTCTTTTTCTGAACGGTAGTAATACATGTACCACCCAAGACCATAGGAACAGATGCCCTGCTTAGCAAGGTAAAACATAAAACCTTCGACAATGTCGGCTGGGATGATTGGCGTGCGATTTACCTGCACTATTTCCTGATAATACAAAAGCATGGTGGAATAGCTGATTTTACTGAGCGAATCGATGTAATTCACATATAAAAATCCCAGAAAACGGTTGCACACATCACTTATGTTACGAAGTTGTCGTTTAGAAAATTCCCTTTCGATGGAAGACAGATATCCCTCTTTTACTTCTACAAAATCAGGTGGAAGAATCCTGCTGTAAAAAACAAGATGGATCCGCATAACAGCTCCTGTCCTATACACATCTATAAGCCGTCGGATTGCCGAGCTAAAAAAATGTTTGTATCTACTGGGAACGCATTCTCCTTCTACCCAGTCAAGTGCCTTATCGCTGCTGAAGACCTGAATCTTTTGTTCCTCAAGCCGAAGCTTTAATTTTGCGAAACAATCATTGCTCCACTCGATGGCTTGCTGCGAGTAGCCATAGCGGCCGATAGTTTTGATCACAATAGTAGTATTTTCGTTAAAATGTATCATTTTAATTACCTCCTTTGGAGTAAATGATACACTACATACTTATTGTTATGCGTACATTTACTACAAAAAGAGCTTTAATATAAGAATGTTTCATTTAAAAGATGCGCATAACAAAAGGTTTCGCATAATACCGGTATCAATACAGAATCCGCACAGGACAGTGCATTAATGGTCAACATTCCAAGTGATGGCATACAATCAATAATAATGTAGTCATACTCCTTTCTTACCTGCTCCACATATTCTCTGAGGATTGTTTTTCTACTAATAACACCAATTAATGACACCTCAAGTCCTGATAATTCAATATTACCGGGAAGGAAATCCACTCCCTCTTCATGATGGATAATACCGTCCTGTACATTGAAGGGTTCGTCGTTGATAATCTTCATCATCACAGTTGCCAGTGAATACTCCAACTTGTCTGGTTCTTGGAAACCAAGGCTAATTGTCAAGGAGCCTTGAGGATCCGCATCAATCAATAAAACCTTTTTTCCTTCTCTTGCGAGACCTATTCCTAAGTTTACACAAGTGACAGTCTTACCGACTCTACCCTTCTGATTTGAGACTGAAATCACCCGACAAACTCTGTTTGTTGTACACATAAATTAATAATCCTCCTCTTCAAACGATTCAATAAATGCATCAACCTTCTCGGTATTTATAAGTACGATTCCTTTTACCTTCCTAATTGCTCCAGCATCCTTAGCAAGTGCCTGGAAGCTGTGCAGTCCCATGGAGTAAAGCTCTGCACCCTCGGCATATCTGACATATTTCTTCTTTTTGTCCTTTACTAGTTCCTCTAGATTCTCTACTACCTTACGTGTTTTTGGCATACTCTTTTCCTCTCTTTCCGATTTCTCAATACAGTGCTCATCAATGTACTTGTCGAGCAAATCAATATCTACCATAGCTGTTTTCCTTAGTGGCCAGGTTGCCTTTGCATTCTTAGCCAAATTTACAAAGGTCCAATACGGAAGACTATACATCCTAGCGCCCTTCTCATAGGTAGTGTACCTATGCTTTCTTCCTTCCAGATACTTGTCCAGATCTGGAGCCCTTACTTGCTTTTCTTCCATACGCACCTCCTTGATTTCACGAGATGAATTTCATGTAGGTACACGGGGCATTCGAAAATGCTTCGCATTTCCTCGTGTCGCGCTATCGCGCTATAACTACAGTTCAAAATATGTCTGGTTGTGAG
>DATESP010000015.1:0-5872 GCA_035270645.1 Mobilitalea sp.
GTTCTCAGACTTGATTGAAGATAGGACTGACCTTACAATAGAACGTAAGGTAAACTTAGGTGGAACCCAAGTTTGCTTTTCTGCTCTTAAGACAGGTGATATTGATTTGTATTTTGATTACAGCGGAACAGCCTATGGCGACACCCTGAATTATCCACCCATATCAGATGTAGAAGAAGTTTATCAAACAGTAAAAGCAGATTTTAAAAATAAATTTAATATCAATGTTTTAAAACAAATGGGATATAATAATACTTATGTACTAGCCATCACTAAAGATACGGCACAAAGATACAATTTGGAGACAATCAGCGATTTATCCGAAGTGGCCAACAAATTAATAGCCGGAACCACCTTGGAGTTTTTAAACCGTGAGGACGGATTACTGGGTATAACAAAGTTCTATAATTTTCAATTTAAAGATTCAAAGGGACTGGATGGGTCTCCTCGGTATACAGCATTGATTAATAATGACACAAATGTTGTTGATGCTTTTTCAACTGATGGTCTGTTGAAAAAGTTTAATTTAGTCTCCCTCAAGGACGATAAAAACTTTTTCCCTCCTTATTATGCTATCCCACTAGCAAGAGCTGAGATATTAAGTAAATACCCGGAGATAGAACCCGTAATAGCGGAACTAGGAGATATTCTTACAGACGAAGTAATGATTGATTTGAATTATAAAGTAGATGAGCTTCAAATGGAACCGGATACGGTTGCTCGAGAATTCTTAGTGGAAAATGGATTAATCCACTCCAATTAATATAAAATAGATAATAAGCTAAATACTACAATAACACTATGGGAATGGAAACCCGTGGCTTTTTGTATAGGGATAACGTAAAGAAAAAGTCTCTGCCATAAATATCATACAGATATTAACTAGGCTTGCTTCTGTTATATTTATTTTCAAATCAGTATATGGACATAATATTTAGCTTGTGATATAGTGTAGAATAATACTAATTTGTAATGGGAGGATTATAATGCTAACGTTTGAACCGCTTAACACTGATAACATATTGAAAGCAGCAGAATATTTTAAATACAAAATCAGTAGAACCTCGGATTATACCATAGGCGCTATGTATATGTGGCGTGATTTTTATAATACCAGCTTTACGATCTTTGATGATATGATATTATATAAAGTAAAATTTTTAGGCCGGACTTCTTTTACCTTCCCCATAGGTGGTGGCTCCCTCGATAAAGCCATGAATGCATTAAAGGAATATTGCAGGGAAAAAGAATTTCCCTTCTGGTTATGTACAGTACCTGAAGAAGCACTCCCTACTCTGGTGGACCAATACCAAGGGACGATTCCCGGTACTCCGAGCCGTGATTGGGCAGATTATTTATACCTCTCAGAAGATCTTGCAGAGATGGCCGGCCGTCGCTTCAGTGGTCAGCGTAATCATATAAATAAATTCAAAAAGCTTTATCCTGATTTCAAATATCAACGTATCAGTTCAGAGAATTTAAGCAGGATTGTTGACTTCTTAATGGATTATCAGGCAAATTACTCTAAGGATTCTGATTTGGCCAGAGAGGAACTTAACCGTTCCTTGGAGCTTCTTCCATACTTGGTCAAATTCAACCTTCCTGGAGGCTTTATTGAAGTTGAAGATAAAATTGTTGCTATAGCAATCGGAGAAGTCATAAAGGATACTCTTTATTGCCATATCGAGAAAGCCAATCGTGAATATCAAGGTGCTTACCAGATGATTGTAAAAGAATTTTCCAAGGATATTTCTACCTCAGAAGGTATAAAATATATTAACCGTGAAGAGGATGTCGGAGATGAAGGCCTCAGAACTTCTAAGCTTTCCTATCACCCGGTACAATTATTGGACAAATATTGTGTAATTATTCCCTCCTAATATATATGCCTGCACCATTATAAGGGCGTGTTGCAAAACCAATGTCATTAAGTTATGGCATAATGATATAGGAATGCGCGGTTTCAAAGAACAAAAAGGCAACTGGTTTGATATTGATATGCCCCTTGTCAAGTAGACAGGTTAAATATCTAAAATAAGGTGCTGATGGACGGCCACACAGTTTGTGTGGTCGTTTTTTTGCATTTGCAGCATAAATCTTTTTCTTACTATATACAATGTTAACAAGCTTACCATCCTCTCTTATACCATTAGCATTTTGTTCATCAACATCGAAACTAAAATATGTCAAAAGTTCACTGTAAATACCATAAGACGAGTTAACTTTTCCTTCACGTACCCCGGATAATCAATAATAAAATCTTCGTCATCGTCATTAAAAGATTTTATAATGTGGCTTTTCTTCTTTTAAAAGAAAATATCGCAGATAATCATCCATTAATATCGCAAACAGCGAGATAAAAAACCATATATTCGTATAGAGTAGGCAAATCTGCCCCATCAGATTGTACGGTTGGTCTGAGTAATCCCATACACCTAATTGTAGCCATACATTAACTATCATTCCCGTGAGAAACTCTACTACCGTAATTATTCCTGCAGAGATAACCATCTGACCAACCAAGGAGAATTCCCAGGAGTATACTTCATTTAGTAATCCAATCAGAATAAAGCAGATTCCACCTGAAACAAACATTGAAATGTGAGAAAACCCCCGTGATATTATCTCAAGCCCTCCATATATAAATCCTCCAATCAAAAAAAGCAATGTATATTTCAAAAATCTATTATACAGTATTAACATTCACTGTCCCTTTCAAGTCATACTTATCATCTACTTTCAATAAAAAGTATGCTCACTAAGTCTAGATAATATCTTCAAAAAAACCAACTACCACAAACTACAGTTTTTATATAATTTCCTCCATTTTTATTTGACTAAGGATTGAATTCCGCCACTCTCGAGACTTTCATTCGTAAGTCTTCTCCTTCGCTGAACACACAGAAGAACCTAAAAAAAGGACAGTTAAACTGTCCTTTTTCGGAGAAGGTATTTCTGTTACTTATGGGGTGTAGCAAAAAACTATATAATGTATTGGGGTTTACTATGATAGTATAGCATGGTTCCAAAGATAAGTGTGCACAAACATTATAAAAATAGATTTCGTTTTTCGTCAAAATATACAACTAGTTCGACCAAATATATTGTCAGAGTGCATTCACCTTTTAATTACACTTGTTCCATTTGGAATATTGACTCAAATTCGTCACGGTTGATTCTCTCTTTTTGCAAAAGCATATTAGCACAAGCTTCGAGCTTATCTTTATTCTCTATAAGTATCCGTTTGGCTTCCTTATAACAGTCATCAATGATTGCTCTGACCTCTTCATCAATCTTATTTGCAACATTTTCACTATAGCTTCTGGTATGTGCCAGATCTCTACCGATAAACACCTCGTCATCAGCATTATCATAGTTGACCATACCAATCGCATCAGAGAAGCCATACCTGGTAATCATAGCTCTTGCCGACTTGGTAGCAACCTTAATATCCTCAGAAGCACCGGTAGTTATATCATTTAAAATAATCTCTTCTGCTGCTCTACCACCTAGGTCCACGATAATCTCCTGCTTCATCCTACCCTTGGTATGGAACATCTCATCTTTTTCTGGAAGCGGCATCGTAAAGCCTGCAGCCCCATTACTGGTAGGAATAATAGATATTGTATAAACCGGCCCTACATCGGGAAGAAGGTGGAATAATATCGCATGCCCAGATTCATGATAGGCTGTAATCCTCTTCTCTTTATCAGTAATAACCTTGCTCTTCTTCTCAGTACCTATTCCAACCTTAATAAATGCTTTTTTGATATCTTCATTAATAAGAAAGCTTCTATCCTCTCTAGCCGCACCAATTGCAGCCTCATTCAACAGGTTCTCTAAATCTGCTCCGGTAAAGCCAGCTGTAGTCTGTGCAACTTGTTTCAGATCTACATCATCTCCCAAAGGTTTCCCTTTGGCATGAACCTGGAGAATTTCCTCTCTACCCTTAACATCTGGGCGTCCTACACTAACCTTACGGTCAAAGCGACCTGGTCTAAGTATTGCCGGATCCAGAATGTCCGCACGGTTTGTTGCTGCCATAACGATAATACCTTCATTTACACCGAAGCCGTCCATCTCAACAAGTAATTGATTCAAGGTCTGCTCTCTCTCGTCATGTCCGCCACCCATACCGGTTCCTCTACGTCTGGCTACTGCATCTATTTCATCGATAAATATAATACAAGGTGAATTCTTCTTGGCATCTTCAAATAAGTCTCTTACTCTGGAAGCTCCGACACCAACAAACATCTCTACAAAATCCGAACCTGAGATAGAGAAGAATGGTACTCCGGCTTCTCCTGCTACTGCTTTGGCAAGCAGGGTCTTACCGGTTCCGGGAGGTCCAACCAATAGTACTCCCTTCGGTATCCTTGCTCCGACCAGAATGTATTTTTTAGGAGACTTTAAGAAATCCACAATTTCCTTCAATTCTTCCTTTTCCTCATCCAGACCTGCTACATTCTTAAAGGTCATCGTCTTATTCTCTTCTGTCGTCATCTTAGCACGACTTTTTCCAAAGTTCATGACCTTACTGTTTCCGCCTCCAGCTGAAGCCCGGTTCGATAAGAAGGTAAACAATATAATAACCACACCAAAGATAAGAATATAAGGAAGCACTGACGTAAGGAACCAATTCGGCTTTGAAATATCATGCATAATATAATCTAAATCTGCTTCCTGCGCTAACTTCTCAACAGTTCTGACATCGGCTACAAAGAAGCTTTTTTTGACTCCCGTATCCTTCATAACAACCTTTACTTTTCCTGTATGTGGCTCTACGTTCTGATATATATCAATGGAGTTAATCCGACCTCCTCCTAAATCCTCTGCAAACTGAGAGATTGTATACGTTCCCTTATTACCACTGTCAAAATTATCGGCAATAAAAATAGTCAACAATGCAATCGCCAGTACTACAAAATAAAAGCCATAACCTTTCATTTGTTTCTTCACCTAGCATCCTCCTTTAATAAAAATTATTTGTAACTGGATATACGCATCCATCTTGGCGCTGAAACGCTCTAATCTACTTCGTGATTTATTGGGGTATGAATAGTTCATCTACCCTTCGATAACTCCGACATATGGTAAATTCCGATATCTTTGTTGATAATCAAGACCGTAGCCTACCACGAATTCATCAGGAATTTCAAATCCTACATATTTTACATCAACCTCAGTTTCCCTACGATCGGGTTTATCCAATAAGGTACATATATTTAGGCTCCTAGGTGATCTGGTACCCAAAAGTTCCATCAGATAAGCAAGCGTTCTTCCTGAATCAATGATATCTTCAATAATTATTATATCCCTATCTTTGATAGATTCATCAAGGTCTTTAACGATCCTAACTCTACCTGAGCTGACCGTCTCATTCCCATAGCTGCTGACGGACATAAAATCCAAGGTTACAGGAATCGTAAGCCTTTTTGCCAAATCACAGCTGAAAAACACGCTTCCCTTTAATATACAGATAAGGTGGATACTTTTTCCCTCATAGTCCTTACTAATCTGCTCTGCCAATTCCATGATTCTATTGTTTACACGTTCCTCCGAAATCAATACTCTTAAGTTACTTGACATCTTCATCTTCCTCCGCATCAATAATGTTCATCACCAGTATATTCTGAGTATCATCCAATACCTTATATTTTTCACTCATACGCTCACCTGCTCCCAGTATCCACATAATATGGCCTCCATCAGCAATCAGGGATAAAAAGTCACGCTCCCTTACAGGTATTTTTACATCAATCAAATAATCTTTAAGCTTTTTGCATCCGCCCTGAGCATTAATTTGAAGATAGTCGCCTTCTCTTCTGGTTCTCAGTTCAACAGTATTTTCTATTTTATCATAATCAAACCA
>DATESP010000016.1:0-2022 GCA_035270645.1 Mobilitalea sp.
AGATTAATACGATAATTCATATCACACATTTAAGGTGTCTAAATTACTGCATAATCTCAACTATTACCTTCTTGTCATCCTTCGTTGCGGCTGCTTTAACTACGGTACGAATAGATTTGGCGATACGGCCTTGTTTGCCGATTACCTTACCCATATCATCAGAAGCGACCTTGAGTTCAACTACGATGGTCTTATCGGTTTCCTTCTCCGTAACAAAAACATCATCAGGATGATCAACAAGTGATTTAGCGATTACTTCAACTAATTCCTTCATTTCACTACCTCCATCTGCATGCAAAAGCAGCGAAAATATTAAAGAATGCCTGCAATCTTAAATATTTTGCCAACAGTATCTGTCGGCTGAGCACCGCTTGCCAACCATTTCTTAGCTGCTTCCTCGTTAACCTGGAAAACACTTGGGTTTTTAGTGGGATCATAGGTACCGATTTCTTCGATAAACCTACCATCTCTTGGTGTTCTGGAATCAGAAACTACGATTCTATAAAAGGGAGATTTTTTCTGTCCCAATCTCTTTAATCTGATCTTAACTGCCATTTATTTCACCTCCTTAAAATAATAAATGTATATTGTAAATGTCAATAGATAACAACAATTACCGAAATTAAAAACCAAATGGCATCTTGAACTTCCCATGCTTGCCACCCTTGTTGCCCATCATACCAGAAAATTGTTTCATCATCTTTTTGGACTGTTCAAATTGCTTAACCAATGCATTTACATCGCTTATATTCACTCCCGCTCCGGCAGCGATTCGTTTCTTACGCGGAAGATTAATGATATCTGGATTTGAACGTTCCTTCTTAGTCATTGAATAAATAATTGCTTCTGTGGAAGACAATGCATTCTCATCGATTTCAACATCCTTAAGCTTGTTTCCCATTCCGGGAAGCATACCAATTAAATCTCCGAGACCACCCATTTTCTTAACTTGCTGCATCTGCTCAAGAAAATCATTATAATCAAATTCAGCTTTCTTGAACTTTCGTTCCATTTCCCTAGCTTTATCCTCATCAAATTCTACCTGAGCTTTATCGATTAAGGTAAGGATATCCCCCATACCTAGGATTCGTGAGGCCATACGGTCGGGATAGAACTGTTCCAAATCGGTCAGCTTCTCTCCTACCGCCGCGAAGATAATAGGTCGGCCGGTTACAGCACGAATCGAAAGTGCTGCGCCACCTCTGGTATCACCGTCTAGCTTAGTTAATATAACTCCATCAATGGAAAGTTTCTCATTAAACATCTCGGATACATTGACTGCGTCCTGTCCGGTCATGGCATCTACAACTAACAATGTCTGGTGTACTGTAAGATTGGCTTTAATTTCTTGTAGTTCTTCCATCATAGCTTCATCAATATGAAGTCGCCCAGCAGTATCTAGCATTACTACGTTATAACCATTCTTTACAGCATGCTCAATAGCAGCCTTCGCTATATTAAGGGGTTTGTGTTTGTCACCCATGGAAAACACACCTACACCCTGCTTATCACCATTAATCTGTAACTGCTCAATAGCTGCAGGCCGATAGATGTCACAGGCCACTAGAAGGGGCTTCCGTCCCTTTGATTTCAATCTGCCAGCTAGCTTAGCAGCTGTAGTTGTCTTACCAGCACCCTGCAAACCACACATCATAATAACGGTAATCTCACTGGAGGGTTTTAGCTGTAACTCTACAGTCTCTTCTCCTAATAATTTTACCATTTCTTCATTTACTATCTTTATAACCATCTGTCCAGGCGTTAGACTGGTCATTACATCCTGGCCGATTGCTCTTTCATGTATGGAAGCGACAAAATTCTTAACAACTTTAAAGTTAACGTCGGCCTCCAGTAAAGCCATCTTAACTTCCTTAAGTGCAGCTTTAACATCTGCTTCGGAAAGTCTTCCCTTACCCTTTAAGCTCTTAAATATATTCTGCAGCTTTTCTGATAGGTTATCAAATGCCATATCGATTACAGCTCCTTTAAAATATCATCTGCCAATGCTTCTATTCTTGCGAT
>DATESP010000017.1:0-3064 GCA_035270645.1 Mobilitalea sp.
AGGCATAAGGATAATGCCAGCTTAAACAACCTACTATTCTTCTTGGGTAACAGAATAGTAAAGGTGAGAAGCAAGATCCCAAGAAGCACTACAGATATCTTTTTAACAGTATCGACCTTATCCTCAAGGAGATTAAGAAACATTCCCCTGTTGTATTGTTTCTTCAGGGTAATCTTACCATTCATTATTTCCTTACAATCACCAAGCTGCATATTCTTCTCAATATGAATTCTGACCACACGCAGAGCTATAACTTCACTAATTACAATTAAGATGTAAAGCATATATGATCCCTCCTTATATTATTAAGTATCAACAGGATTCTATGGATTTAGACCAAGGAATAAATCTTTCCAATAATTCTCTCCCCTCGATACTTCTAATATTCTGGAATGAGGGATAGTGAATATGTACGGAATCGGTAGATACCAAATTATCAATACGCTGCTTCAAAGCTTTATAATCCGGATCATATATAATTCTTACATGATCACAGTTTAAAATTTCCCTAATATTGCTGAAGGCACAGGCTAGCTTAATCACATTCAAATCTGCTTCATATACCTCAATATTCTGTTCCAAAGCAAGCTCCTTTAGCTCAGCGATATGGTACCCCATCCCAAGTCCATATATAATAAACCGTTTAGCTTCTTTCTGGTACCAATGTTCGGCGAGTATTCCTGCCTCAGTATATACCTGGCTGTTCGTATGAAAATAAAACTGAGAATCATTGTTCTCGGCTGCGAGAGTCATCAGTCCGCAAGAGGTAAACTCTACGCGATACCCCTTCTCCAAAAGTAAGGCCGGATTGATAGACTCCAAGGAAATGCCTGAAAATCCATCGCCTCTTTCCTGCAGTAGCTCTATATTCTCCAAGTACTTTTCCTCATCAAAAACAATCTCTTCTTTGCTGATAATCAACTCCTGAACCCCGCATAGGAAGCTTACAAGCTGTAATTCCAATAAATCCGACAGAAGAATATAGTCTCTTGTCTTCTGTGCATTTAGTATACCAGAAAGCATCTCCATCACAGTATCTGTTGAAACCAGATTAAAGTATTCCCTATCCGTAATAATTGCTTCTATTACATATTTGATTAGCTCAATTCGGTTAGCAAGAAAACTAAGCGCACGATCGTATTGCTGTTTACGGAAGCAGAAAACAGCCTGATTCAAACCCTTAAGCAATCTAATATTCTGTTCAAATATATTTCTGATGTTATCAGTCAAGTAAATTCACCTCATATTTTCTTTGCTCCAGGCAGCGCTTAGTGCCTGATAAGCTTCTTCCTGCACCCTGTCACCTAGAAGATGATAACACCTTGCCAACCGGTTCAGAGGATAATCTCCGGCGTACCTGATATTTAAATCACATTCCGTCTCATAAGCTGCATTGTAGTACCAAAGGAGGGCTTCCTTATAATCTTCTTCTTGGTAATAAAACTCTCCGAGTTCATAACAGACCTCAGAGGATGCCTTCCCACCAGCAATATTTTTCAAGCTGTATTTCATCAAACCAGTGGTATCCTTCTTTAGCCGGCATATCCTAGTAAGAACACATTCATATATCCTGCGCTCACGTTCACTGCAGTCCTCTTTGTCTGCAAAGCTCTGATAATAGGAAGCTGCTTCGAGAAAATCTTTCTCAGCACCTGCAATAAACAGCTCCCTTGCATACATTTCATAAAGCTTCGTGGAAAGTTTCCCTTCTCTTTGAATCACCCTCATAAAGATGCTAAAATCTCTCGCCGCATGATTGTCTTGGGGCATATGCTTTATCGTAATCTCACTGTCATAAATCACTGGAGAAAGTATAACACTTTCATGGACGGGGTCTGTAAATCGGAAACTTCGTAATCTCTTATACAGCTTGGGTCGGTATTCAACGTCAAAATTATAGGTTGTATTATGTTCTAGCTGGTTAGCATATCTCATCTGCACGATATCAATCTCCGGCAGAAGAGTCTGTTTTAGGATGCGAAAACGCTCCCTATTCTCCTCATCAATTACCTCATCGGCATCAGCCACATAGATATAATCCATAGTGGCTTTGTCGAGGGAGTAATTTCTAGCTGCCGCAAAGTCATCTATCCAGGTAAAGTCAAAAATCTTATCTGTATAACGTGCTGCTACCTGCTTCGTATCATCACTAGATCCCGTATCCACGATAATAATCTCTTCTGCAAAGACAGCAAGAGTGTCCAGGCATCTTCCCAGAACTTCCGCCTCATTCTTAACAATCATGCACACACTGATGGTAACCATGGCTGTCTCCTATCCAATCATTTCGCCTGTTATCTTAATGCATTTGAATCGTTTAATATAACCTTTTGTAGTTGCACTTGGGGTGACGGCCTCAAACACCGTGATATACTTATCTGCTGTTACTGTGATATTATCACCTGAGTTATATAGAACTATAGCGGGGTACTTGGATATATCTTCTTCTAAATACACTTTATCAATAGGCGTGTCGGTAATTAAGTAGTAGATGGAATTGCCAATTCCCGCACTGCCAGTATTGATTGTAGTGGCTCCGGTTGATCCCTTCGTCGGTGTAGCAACCATGGTGGAAGCACTGGTCGGTGGCTTTATTGTAAGCTTCACTGACTTATCTACTGTGCGATTATCAAAGGTAATTACCAGAGCTTTATTATAGCAGTTCGGTAACGTCTCTAAAACTAAATTATCTATAGTAACTTCCATGATGTACTCATATGATGGATTAAAAGGATTTGTTAGTGATATTTCCGGAGTAATTACAGGCGGATCAACAAAAGTGATAGACCTGGTGCCCAGCTTAATACTACTAATTCCCGTTTCATAAGCTTCATTCCCTACAGAATTCAACTTAATTTGAATTAAAATATCTTCAGTCATGCCAATACTCTTAACAAAGGTATGATTTGCTTCGGTCACTACGGGCATGGACTTGTAGTGTATCCTATAATCCAGTATGGTCGATGCTAAGGAATGGTTCACCTGTTCAGCTGTCCTTGTTTTAGCTTTGAATTTAATTTCCTTCTTCCTTATATAGAGGATACCATCCTCTACAGCCTTATTT
>DATESP010000018.1:0-24580 GCA_035270645.1 Mobilitalea sp.
TAGAAGGATAGGTAGATCAATGAGATGGTAACGAATAATACAATTGGCATAACCAGTGCCGCTTCAACCGTGAAGCTTCCTTTTAATTTCTTGTTCATTGACTCCACTCTCACTCTCTAAAATGTTAATTATTATCCGTTGTCCATGACTAAAGTAGCGGAAATTTGTTGCCAATCATATTCCAAGGCTGAGAGCTAATGAAGGTTATGATATATCCGATAAAAAGGAAAGGGACAAAAGGAATGCTCTTCTTTCTATCTGCCAGTTTAAAAGCCAGTAGTGCGATGGATACGATAGCTGCAGCAAACAAGGAAAGAGCAAATAATTCGAGATTTCCCCAGAAACCAAGGCCTATTCCAGTTACGCTAAGTAGCAGTCCATCCCCCATACCGATCTTGCCTCCGGTCGCTTTACTCGTTATCATTACCCCGGCACCGACGGATAATCCTAGAGCCCTGTCCGATAAGGATAATTCCTTACAAAAGGGAATGCAAATACAAAGCAGAATTCCTCCAATAACTATAATCCAGGTACTTATCTTCTTATAATAAATATCCTGTATTGCTGTCAGCAGCAAAAGGATTCCCATCAAACTTTTCATAATTAATTCTGGCATTGTCTTCCTCCTAGTTTACCTATATTCTATTATCCCAATGTTCTAATGTTTCAATTTACCTGTTTATTAATCAATCCATATTACCGATTTATTAATAGTTCTTAAAGCAAATTATCATCACTTTTTCCCACACCTCTTACATGCAGGCATTCCAGTCACCTCCGATAATGGGACCTCCCGGATAGTTCGTTTAAGCCTGGAACAGTCTCCCCTGGTATGATACCTATCCCCATAGCTTGTTATGTAATAGATTCCGGGGCTCTCCGGATTATGATTACCACAGGATTCACAAGGGTAGTATTTACCCCCACCGGCATTTCTCTTAGCAGTTGGTATCCCGGAGACCGCTTCGATGGACAGCTTAAGATGTGAGCAATCTTGCTTCGTATGATAAACCGTACCGGTTTCTGTTACATAAACCCTCGTACCATCTACGTTACTGTTGTCCTCTACAATTGTATAGTTGGCAGCTACCTGATGACCGGTCCATCCACGGAGCCTTATCCTCTGGATCATGCGCATATCTTCCAATCCAAAGAGCCAAACAGGAATTCTGACATAATAACGGACAATAATATCAATGAAGTCATTTTCATCTAAGATTTTGGTACTATAAAAGCTAATTCCTGAGAATCCTCCCTCAATGCAGGAGTCGTTGATCTGATTTGTATTCAACTCCTTCTTAACAACCTGTTTCATCACATTCCCAGCTATGGAGGTCCTAGCCATTTCCTGTAGGTTGATATCAAACTCTTCACCTAAGAGCGACTGGTCAAAGCCCTCCAACTCTGCAGCATCTAGAAAATCTGAATATATGTATGCTGTCTTTGCCATAGATAGTCCAGTCCTGGTAATAGCTTGCTGGATGTGCTCCTGCACGGTAATAATCTGGAGGAAATATAAAAAGGTAATAATGCAAAGGACAAAGATCGGCAATACCAGAGATGTCTCTATGGTCAGAGATGCCATGCACTTATCCGCCCTTCCTCTCATACGGAAAATTAATCGTTTTTTCTCCTCCACGCTATTATCCATGCCTTTCTTATCTTCCTATGATGATTCGGGATGCCCGTTCTTCTATTAAATTTATAAGCAAATGATTTCTTGGAGAGAGTATTTTTTATTTGATTTAATAGATTTGAATTAATATAATTAATTTAAAATGTTGCTGAAGAGCGGACATCTCGAACCACCATAATATTATTAAGTACTTATAAGTTAACTCATTAATAACTGTACGCTACATGTACTCCGTATTGATACCCATATTGACCGTTAAGATGTTGCTTTACGAAGGACAGGGCTGTAAACTTTTCTTTGATTACAAATTTAGCCTCTGCCTCAAAACCAAAGAGGCAGTTCTCAAAACAAAAATTATCTTCATAACGTATACGGAGATTCTCCTGTATCAGGTCCATCGCGAGGTAGGAAACATCCTCCTTCTTTTTGATAAATAGAAAAATTTTAAGATAGTCTTGATATGTTAGTGATAGCCCGGATGCTTTCTCCGGGTATAAGGACGCTTTCGTCTGTATCGCCTCTCGGCTTAAATTTAGTAGGTCATAAAATCCTAGAGTTACCTTCTTTTTAAGGAGTTGAACCTCCTTTCCCATTAATAGTGCACTGGTATCAACCAGCGCCTCGGCAAATGCCAATAAAACCATAAGAATTGTCTGAGTGATTGAGACCAGAATTGGGAGCCCCGTAAACCCAACTAAAGCGGTCGCTGTCACCTTTGCTTCCTTCCATTTATCCTTATCACCCAAAACAGATGCAAAGTCCAATATAGTTCGAAGGAAAATCAGCCTAGTGATTAAGGATACCAAATTATCTCTATCTGAGTTTTTTCCTACAATTAGATATTCCTGCTCATAGGATAATACGGAGGGTTTCCTTGCAGAAATATCTTCTCCCTCCATTGGAAGACTATAGAAATGCTCCTGCACATATGCCTGGAATAATAGATGCTCTGCTAACATATTTGCTCCCTCTCCAAGAAGGGCCGATATGCTATAATCACCAAAGCCACTAAACAAACCTCCCATACCAGCTTTCTTACCACCTATCACCATCTTCTCGAATAACGATGCAAAATCAAACCCACCCTCATCCTCCAGTGCAGCCAAGGCAGCTATGTCAGATGGGAGCAGGGCATCGGTAAGCTCAGCTTCCGAGATACTCTCCGGATCGATAACAAGCCCTGTAAGCCCTCCTTCAATTAAGCTTTTGACCATGCCAAGAGGATTTAAATCATCCTTCTTAGTGAAAACTATTGTACTGTAATCTAGCTTTAATCCCTCTGTCTTATAGGAGGTCAGTAGCTCCTCAGCCTTACCAAGGCACTCCCGTGCATTCATATAATCAGATGCAGCAAAGGATTGCACTCCCTCCATTAGCAGCCCCTGTACAGAGGATATGAGGTTGTAGTCCTTATTAATAATTTCCTTCATAAGGGGAAAATTATAGCCGGTATCATTATCGGTCCGATACCTTTTCAGTTCCTGAGCTCCCTCCATCAGACTTTCATAGATAGCCTCCCCCAAATCTTCACCCTGTAGTGCTAAGCTTTTTTCATAGTTATCAATTAAAGGGTCTGCTTTCGAGGCGGTTTCCATAATTGTATCAATGGTTCTTTCGGCTTCATAAAGAATGTATACCATTGGATCAATCAGTAGATTTAAACGGTTCTGCTGATTGCTTATCTCCTCAAGACAGACAGCTTTCTCCTGTTCACAGTTAGTCCATGTCACTTCAATTTCAGACTTCTGACCTTCTAGTCCACTAATATACTCAGCACAGGAAGAAATCTGAGAATTTATTGCATTAATGCTCTCCATATTAGCCTTAAGATTATCTTTCTCTATCTTAATATTATTTCTTGCAGCATAAAGACTAGATAATGCGTCACTGGCATCACTAATCAACTTTATAATCTGATTTCTTTCTACCTCTAGCTCACTAATCTTCTGCAGGAGCTGGTCCAATCGATCAAAGGAATTCTCTAAAGATGCAAACCCAATAGATGGGTCCACATATTTCTCCCTTAATACCATAAAGAGTATATGATTATTAATTCCGACCTTTTCCTCTGTGGCTGTACCATAGCAAATTTTTTTAGCAAAGTTATCCATGGCCAATGGGCTACCTGAATTGTCTGTAATTAAGCCTTTTTCATTGGCGGCTACCCCGTCTAGTAGGAACATAAGCTTTAGAATTCCTTCATCGATTGCTACCAGTTCCTCCTCAACCTTTAATTTTTCCTCATATAGTACGCCGATCTTTTTTGGTTCCTCCAGTAGAGACATCTTATCTAAAAGTAGCTCCATTCCATTCCCCAATTCCCTATACTTCATGTATTCTACAGCTTCATTAATAAGAAGTTCTCCCCGGAAGTCCATTAATCCTGTCCGGTCAGTCACGGATAGTGAATTCACAGATATATCATACAGTTCTAAATAGGCTTTTATGTCCGATATATCCCTGTTGGGGGTTATGGTATAGGACATATAATCGTTAAGCTTTCTAGCAATTTCCTCCTCATTCACTGTACTGCTACCATAGGCAGCATCCAATCCGAGTATATGATATTCCTCCATTAGTGGACCATAGAATTCAGCCAAAACAGAATCCATTGCTGTCATAAAGGATCGTTCTGCGAATATCTTGGCGGTTGTAATCCTAGCCCCTTCAATTACAGTCATTACCAGTGACAGAATTAAGAGCAGTATCAGGCTTAAGTATACGGTGATAGAGCCGTCCACATCCCTTCTATGTATTCTTTTCATTAATGTAACTCCGTCCTCTCATTTGGAAGTTTCCCATTAAGTTACCTCTTATTTTGGGTCATTTACATAGCATCCACTTCACCATTAATTTTAGTCATAATACTTGCTATTAGGGTCTTGATGGAATCTTTGAAAATCAATACCAAGGCAATTAGTACGACTATAATTAGGATAATCTCAATTACCCCTAATCCCTCCTGCTTCATTGTAAAAAATTTTTTTATTTTATTCTTCATATTCTTATTATGCTGCATATTTGTGCAGCCCCTCCTCTTATATAATTTAAGTGCACTACATACTTACTCTATTTTCTACCTATGACTATATTATGCCCCAAAGGACATAAATGCCGGGACCATTATGATAACCAACACTATAAGGAGAAGCAGCATCATGGGTGCTAGAAGCTTCGTTCCAGCTTCCTCACCCAGCCGTTTCGCCAGCTCCTTACGTTCTTCAAAGGCCTCAGCCACCTCCCTACTAAGAATCTCAGCAAGTCCTCTGCTACCTTTCTTTAGGTTTTGGGCTATTAGGGAGCCAAATTTAAGATAAGAAATTACCCCTGTTCTTTTCCCAAACTGTTCGTAAGCTACTCCTTCTGGAATTCCCAGCTTTAATTCATGAACTGTAAACACCATTTCTTCATAGGCATAACGTTTACATTTAATCTTGTTATTTGCTTTGTCAGAATAGTCCTCCGCAATCTTACTCCAGGCCTGTCTAATAGTCATACCTGCATTTAACAGCAGTGTGAACTTGTTAATGATCTCAGGGTAATCCAGAAGCATCTGGGTTTTTCTCTTCTTTAGTTTATTTTCCAACTCCCTATCACTATAGAACCATATAAGTACTGCTGCCACTATACCCAATACTAGTACTGCTATTCCACTATCCTTTGCCTTACTCTCCCAGCTCAGTGAATAGCCTTCAAGTTGCTCGGGAAGCTTAAATTTGTCCTCCTTACTACTGGCTTCAGATTGTTTTTGAAGCTCCTTATCAAGCTCCTTGAGTATCCACTCCTCCTCAGTCATTGGTTTTGGCATGATTTTTAACTGTATCCAATGCTCTTCCTTCCTCTCCTTATAGGTAAGTACCACCTTAACTGAGGCATCTACCCCTTCCGGGCTAATATCCTCATTATTTACACAACCTTCACTCGTGATTAGGTTATAATCCTCTGGCCACCACTCCACGCCAATGCTTGTTCCTGGTATCTGATTAATGAACGCTAGGTTCTCTATTATCCTCCCCTTTGAATCATTTTCTCCTAGTATCTCCTTGTCCAAATAAAGAATGGCTTTCTCCATAGCTTTATCCAGTTCTTCCTCTGTATACTCCTTCTCAGTAACAATTACAGCAATATCCTTTGAATAGCCCTTTTGTACACCTTCTTCCTGTAATTCCTCCTTTTGTTCTTCGCTTTGTACATCCCTTTGTACATCTCTTTGCACTTCATCCCTTTGAACTTCATCCTTTTGAACTGCATCCCTTTGTACTTCATCCCTTTGTACATCCTTTTGCACTTCATCCTTTTGTTCTACTTCCTCTTGCGCAGCACCTATAACGCTATATTCATTATTACTCTTCCGCGGTTTAGATAGTGTAACCCTTAAATCAACCTCACTACTGCCCTCCCCATAGCTCGGGCGTTCTAAGTAATGATCAGTTAGAGCACCTTTTTCCCCCACTGTAGATAATTGTCCCATCAAGGATAGTATATTGAAGAGAAATATTATTAAAAGGGTTAACGAGGTCTTACTGTACAAGTACAGCTTCTGAATTTCCTCCGTCTTCGCGGTTACATTTAGTGCTTTAACTGCCTCTGTGACTTTAGTCTTGCGAAGCAATAGCTGCTCTAAGTTGGTTGCGTTTATTATTGCCCTGGACATCGGATATAGAAGATATAATTTATGTTCCTTTTTGTCTAGGGTACTTAGCCACTCCTTAGCTCCCCTCTTGGAAATAACAGCTATCAAGGCATAGACAAGAAGTATTGCCATGTTAATATATAGCATTCTTTGACCTCCTTATATTTCTATAGCAACTATTTTGTCTATGAGCAGATAGGTACACAGATATACACCTAAAAGGACACTCATTATTGCCGCACCAAGGATATTGTTATAGAGTGGGTCTAGAAAACCAGGCGAGGACAATGACATGTAGCAGATAATGCCAAGTGGGATGATCTTCATGATATTTGCTTCATACTTCTTTGCTGTAATTAAAGTAATGATTTCTCTCTTTACCTCTATCTTATCGCTGATGGTATTACTCGTATTCCTTATCACATGAATCAGATCCCCGCCAGTCCTCTTAGCTGTAGTAAATACCTCAGCAAAACTAATAATGTCTTCAATGCCGGTCCGATCACCAAAGTCACTTAATGCCTTTTCAACTGTAATATTTATCTTTATTTGATTGACAAGATAGGTAAATTCTCGACTTATAATCGATTTCTTATGATATAGGAGCGCCATATCCTTCAGTGCTTCTTCAAATGCATTCTCAGCCGAATATCCAGCACTCAGTGCTGCAGACAGGCTCCCGATTCCATCCCTGAATTCCAGGTTCAGCTGCCATTTTCTCTTCTTAACTAGGTTCCTTCGTCTATCTTTACAGAACCAATAAACAATCGGAGTTAAAATAATAATGCCGATGATACTCCGAAAGAACAGCCAGCCTATAAGAATTGCGATTACCTCACCCTGTAAGATATACCGTATATATTCCTTTAGCGTAAAATGGTATCTGTTGTAATCTTCAATCAAGTGCATCCTTCCTTTCAAGTTTATGGCTTACCCCGGAACATCCACATCACTGATTGCCTCCGGCTTTATGCCCGCATGATATAGTTTTTCTATTTTTACGAGTCCATTTATCCTAGTAAGCTTACCCTTTACCCTACCGTCCACTTCTCCCTCTTCAGCAAATGAATATAAGGGATTTATACCTATCGTATTCTCTTTATAATCCAATATCTCTGTAATTTCGAGTACCCTCCGAGATCTGTCCCTTAGCCTCCCCAGATGTACGATTATGTCAATAGCGGATGCTATCTGACCCCTTACTGCCGCAAGAGGTATGTCAGCCCCCATCAGTACTAGAGATTCCAGTCTACTGAGCATGTCTGCCGGCGAATTAGCATGTCCTGTGGAAAGAGAGCCATCATGTCCTGTGTTTAATGCCTGTAACATATCTATGGCTGCGGCATCCCTTACCTCCCCCACAATGATTCGATCCGGTCGCATACGTAGGGAGGTCTTAATCAGATCTCTTATCGTAACTCCATTATTTCCTTCGGTATTTGCATTGCGGACCTCTAAGCGAACCAGGTTTGGGATGTTTCGAATCTGCAGCTCAGCAGAGTCTTCTATAGTGATAATTCTCTCATTACTGGGAATGTAATTCGATAATACATTGAGAAATGTAGTCTTGCCAGAACCGGTTCCGCCGCTAATAAAGATATTATAGCCTGCGATTACGAGATTTTTTAAGAATTCGGCTGCTTCGACTGTAATTGATTCATACTCTATCAACTGCTCAATTGTAATTGGCTTTTCAGGAAATTTACGAATCGTTATAACAGGTCCATCCATTGCAATAGGTGGTAATACTATATTTACTCTTGAGCCGTCATTAAGTCTGGCATCCACTATTGGATTTGCTTCATTTACAATCCGGTTAGAAAGAGAAACGATCTGTTGAACTACATCCTCAAGCTTCTGCTCCGATTCAAAGCATTTGCTACTTGAGCTGATTAAACCCTTCCGTTCGATGAAGATCTTCTCTGCACCGTTTACCATTATCTCTGTGATCGAGATGTCTTCGACCAGCTCCTGCAGGATATCAAGTCTTCGGATGGAATTAAATATTTCCTTTCTAAGCCTCTTCTTCTCCTGCATGCTGATATAATTATCTTTGCTTTTATTAATTATTATCTGGTCTATAGTCTCCACAAGCTCTTCATCTGATATTTCTGTGGTTAAATCTATGCTACTTAAGACAATTTGCTGAAGTTTTTCTTTTAATCCCTCCATGCTTTACCTCATTCCTGCACATTCGAGTTTGTGCTAAGTGTCTTTCACACTTCAACATATCTTATAGGCTTTCAGCCCGTTGCCTCGCTAATTGCAACAGCTCATTACCGAACTGTTCCTGTCGGATACCGGCCATAGAATCGAGAGTCTCCCCTAGGGGTAACAGTATTTTTCTGAATTTAGACTGGGCAGGACTTATATCTAAAAGCTCCATCTGTCTCTCCCACTCACTGAGCACCTTGCTTGTATATATTCCTTCTCTGGTGACTACTTCAATGCAGTCACTTAGCTTCATAGTCTCTGCCGTAAAGTCCGAATAAAATCCCAGATAGAATACAACTACCTCATAATCGGATTTAAGCCTTAACTCATCTATGAACTTGACTGCTTCCTGTTTATTTAAGGAAAGCAAATCAAAGCTGTGAGTTAGTCCGGATATGAAGTTCAGTCTTCCGGAATAGTTTAGTAGCGATTTCATCTTTAAGATTAAATTAGGATTGTTTTCTTTAAGATAATAGATAAATTCTGATTGAAAATGATCTGAGGACACTGATGAGTCAGTAGACGGAACAGGAAATAGTTCCAGGGGAAGGAATAACACTCTTTTTCTCTCTGCCAGAACATTTGCTAGATACTCGGCATACAAACGCTCTGAAAGATTTGAAGCAGGAGTAAATACTGAGATGATGGTAAGCTCATTGGAGTGAACGCTTACCGAAGGATTTTCTAGTCTGGCGTAGCATTCTAGAAGCTTTGAAACTACCTTTTGCGACGACTGATACTTATATATCGTGGGTATCTCTGATGCTTGTGACAATTCTCTCTCCTCTGAGAGCTTAATGATATGCCGAATGTTCTCCTTAGGTAACTCCTCCGGTGACAACCCTTCCCCAAGAAGCAGAAGTTCGATTGCCTGGTACTTCACAAAATCTGTAAGACTATCCTTTCTGGTAAATACTGTAACCTCAAGACCCACATTATTTCTTTTCTTAATATACTCCATGAAACGGGTGGCATATGCGACATCAGCATCATAGATTGCCAATATTTTGTCTATACTGGTGCACCTCCTGACTATATCTAATAAAATAAGGTTAAAAAACAGCGAAATATAAACTCAGAAATTAATACTTAGAATAATAATTGCAGATTGGATTTCTCAAAAAGATTAGGATAGCTAATGATAATTAACTTAGATAATAAAAAGAAGTTTGTGAATTATGTATCTAGAATCATGTATCTAGAATATATCTGGAATCATATATCTAGAATTATTTTACAAACTTATATTACAATGCAAAAAAAAGACTGTCAACAAAATTTTGTATAACAGCCTTATTTTTGGTAATGTTTTACACTGCCAGGCCTTGTTCTTGTCAATATGCACAATACATTTTAGCATAATAATATATTCGCAAACAAAGATTAGAGTACATCTTTTGTAACACCTTTTATTCCAAATGCTTTGAATTACCATGAGGCAGACTTATCGCTTTCATAAGAACAGCCGCTACTAATGTTGTGGCAAATACTACAACTGGGCCAAAATTGTTAATTAGTCCATTCGTAGCTTTAAAAATATACAGAATAGGAATCATATGAGCTATGTAAATAAATAACGAGTATCTTTTTCCCGCTCTTTCCATTTTTGTTCCAGCGCCCATATTGGGATATTTTAGCAAAATAAGAACAATCACACTAACCGTACGAATAATAGATAGAAAGTCCATATAGCATAATAAATCCAGGAAGTCCAAGCAGCCCATTCGACAGTACGGTTACCCCATTGATTCCTACAGTGAAATGGTATCCAAAGCTTTTTAACACAAAATCCATCAGATAGATTCCTGCTGTACCCACACAGACCCGGAGCGCAAAATCAATTATCAAATCCGGCCTACGCCTGATGTAGCAGACTGCTATAAATATAATACATACTACAATAATTGATACTAATATTATTTTATTCATACCATCCTCCAATATAAATAATACAACCCACTATAATATATACATTTTTATCCATTATATTCTAGTTGATAGTATAATTGGCAAATATACTGACTATACTATTAGTAAATCAGTATATTAAGGATGGTGAAAATAATGAGCTTATTTTCTAGGAAAAAGCGCCCTAAAGAGGATTTTCTTCTGAATGAAATAAATAGGACAAAGATCGCTCTAGAGGCTGCGTATTCCAATTTTGAGAATGTAGTTGACCCTGATCTGATTGATAGCTGCATATATGAAATGAATGCTGTACAGAATCGATATAAATTTCTCTTAAAGCAAGCAAAGGCTTCCGAGAAAACCTTTTGCTAAGAGAATCAATAATCTCTTTTACGAATATGACCTAACATCAAAAGGGGAGACCACGGTTATTTACGTGGTCTCCCCTTTTCTTCTGTACTTTAAGTTTCTTCTGTACTTCTAGCTTCATTTGTACTTCTAGTTTCTTTTGTTCATCTACACAACTTCATTCGTATTTCAGAATTAATCTGTTCCTTTGTACATCAAAGTTATTCCTTCGTACTTCTTACCCTTTTCTCATACGTAAATGGCTTTTATGCTATGAACCCCCGGTTCCTGTTCTCAGGATCAAGATAAGTCTCGTTCAACTTACCTTTACCGTAGGTTAAGCCCGCGTAGAGTTGTTGTGAATTCTGCATCACAGGTCCGCTCATGTCCTGTTTGCTGATACCTTCAAAGCCGGTCAGCAGCTTCCCTATAACTACTTCAGCGCTATCTAAGGAGATCGGATTTTTCTTAATGATGGCTGTGATAATCCTCTTATTGGTATATAGGTAAAGACTTAGTAAATCATAGGACAGCGGATATCGGTAATCTAGAACTGCTGTCAGTTCGCTAACGTATTTCTGGGCTTTTTTCAGATCTCGATCAAAGAGCATATAGTCTTCTGCCTGATAAGCCAGCTTCGCTTCCTTGAGCTCTGCCAGCGTCATTTCATATAGGATGACAATCAGCTCACTTTTAGAAGCCTGCGAGACTCTTGTCGTAAAATCATGGATTTGTTCTCTGTTCATCTATACCTCCAAAATACCGTCCTGCGGCATCAATAAAGCGGCCTATTGTTGTAGTAATGTCAATATGGTCTGCGGTCTTTGGTTTGCCTGCGCCAGCATTGAGGTACCTGCTTGTGCAAGTACATTTTTCTGTGTATATTCTGCCATTTCCTCTGCCATGTCCACATCCTCGATACGGGATAAGGATTCGGTCATATTCTCGCCTGTAACATCCAGATTAGATATGGAATGTTCCAGACGGTTCTGATAAGCACCCAGCTTAGATCGAATACTGGAAACCTGGTTAATGGCTATATCGAGAAGGCCAATTGCCTCCTGAGCACCTTCTGCAGTCCCAATGTTGATTTTATCAATACCCAATGTCTCAGGTGTTACCTTCGGAATTCGAACAGACATAATCTGCCCTTCGCTTGCACCAATCTGTAGATCCATCGGTCCGGCATTCAGAACTGATACATAATCATAAACAGGGATTGCTGGTAAGGTGGTAAGTGGTAGATCTGGATCAGCTTCACCTATTGTCTTATCCTCAAATTTAGTTCCTGCAGTACCAGGCTCCACCTCAAATACCATACTAAAATTATTTCTATCAGTTATTGTAATTTTATTACCCTTCATGGTTACAGTAGCTGTGTTTTCAAATAAGGAATCCGGGTCTAGCGCAGTAGGATCTTTTTTCTGAGGCTCTGCTTTAGCATCGAAACCACTCGCACTTACTCCAGCTACTGACAGCCCCATAAGATTCGATAAATTCGAATTATCACAATGCAGTTCCACTTTTCTATCTGAACCATAACTTTTGGATACGAATACCAAGGCAGAACTTAATTCCACCAATTCTACACTTGTATAGCCAGCAACATCAAGATTCTCCGTTCCAGATGCGGCTACGCTAGGATCAATTGCAAACACATTGATATCTACACTATCACAGGCGTTCCTTAACTTTTCAAATACCAAATCTACGGTATCGCCCTCTTTCACCTCGACGTCTACGCCATTCACATTAATAGAACCCTCTTCATCCTTAGTTATCTTACGTGTTGAAGAATCGTATGGTACCGAGGTAATCGGATCATCACCAAATTCACCAATTGGTTTTGCCACTAATACAGCCTGCCTCGCATCCTGTGTGATTTGTATGCCATAGTCCCCTATAGCTACGGTGTCTGATAGGGATACCAATCTGAGGTCGTTATTACTAGAATAGGACTTCCGGTCGATGTTGCCATCTAACAGGGTCATCGTATTAAATTCAGTGGTCTCTGAAATTCTGTTAATTTCTTCATTCAGCTGGTCGATTTCAGATTGAATTGCAGCGCGATCCTCCGTGGTATAGATACCATTGGCAGACTGAACAGATAGCTCCCTCATTCTCTGTAGCATGGACTCTACTTCAATCAGGGCACCCTCTGCTGTCTGGATTACGGAAATACCATCTGAAGCATTCCTCGCCGCCTGTTCCAATCCGGATATCTGTGTCCTCATTTTCTCAGAAATTGCCAAACCCGCCGAATCATCTGCTGCACTATTAATACGGTAACCGGATGATAATCTCTCCAGACTCGCATCTAGAAGCTTATTCGTCCTTGACAGTTGGTTGTTAGCTCTTAAAGCCGAAATGTTATGATTAATTCTCATAGTTTCACTTTCCTCTCTGCTTTGACTGCCATACCCCTCCATGTACAAATGGTCCGTCAATCATGAATAATGTAATCTATATCAGCGACATCCATGTAGCCGAATATGTAACTGTTCAGTATCCTTCCGTAGTTACATTTACACCACTAAGACGGTTAAAATACATCCGTTTCAGCTTCTTCTGCTGCCCTTACCGTTAGTACCAGGCTTCTGGCAATTCGGTAAAGCAATCTCTCCATGTCTGCATACTGTCTGCTATCCATGGATTCACTTTCCTGGTTCATGTAACTGTAGGTATCACTCCCCGTCTTCTGGAAGCATAAATCAAGTTGTTTTATATTTACCTTCTCTTCCTGCAAAGTATTATTCAGCTTCTGCAGATTCCCCTGCAAGGTCTTAAGACCGCTCCGGCTGTCGCAGGCTATATAACCGTTCAATGTCTTGTCTTTAAGTGACAGTTCTGCCTTTACCCCTCCAAGACTCTCTGATTGTAGGTTCACTGATACCTTTCCGGATGACTTTGCTCCTCGAACTACAGTCAGGTTAATATTAGTAATTCCGCCCTTGGTTTCAACTGGAATCTGATAGAATTCCTTCCTAGCAAGAGTCTTCATCAAGGACATCTGCTCACCTAAGCTCTTTAACTCAGCCAGGCGGAAGGAGTCAATAGTTACCAGATTACTTTCCTTCGCAAGTACAGCCTCTACTTCATCCCCAAGCTGCTCATAGGTTTCATTCATAGTGTCTCTGTCAGTTAATGTATCGGCCAGTTCCTTCGTTTTCTGAAGCTTGTTTTCTAAATTTTCATCTTCAATATCTTTTAGCTTATTTATTCTCTTAAAGAAGTTTCCTTTATTACTCAAAATTTGTCCGGCCAGCATAATGTTAGTAGTTGTACAGGGTACCTTAAAATCATCCAAAAATCGAATGGCCTGCTCAGGATTCTTATATGCCTCTCTAATTTCCTGTAGTCTCTGTGCATAGATAGGATCCTCAGTCATGTCTGTTTCGGTGGTTGAACCCAGTTGATCATATAATACCTCAACTGGTACGTCTTTGATGGATTCCCATATTCCTCGGTCAGAAGATAATAATGGAGCGGCTGCCTGTAAGGTATGAGCCTCTGGCTGAGACAAATTTGCTAGACCTTCTTGAACCTGTCCAAGCTTTTCAGGAGTAACCTCTTCCAGTAGCTGCTTTAAGACATTATCTAAGAATTCCATCCGTCCTTTACTGCCCTCTGTCTGCTCTTCCTGATTTTCTCCTCCTGTTCCTGTGCCTGACCCAAACACCGAATTAAGTTGTTCAGTTATACTCTCTTTATCGAAGGTCAGACTCTCAAGCGTTCCAAAGCTATCATCAACAATGGTATTCATGGTCCCTTTCTTAAGGCTTCTAACCGCTGTAAGGAGGTGGTTTAGCGTCACATCCCAATCGCTCTTGATTACGGCTCCGAGCGCAGCTCCATCCGTCTTCTCGATATTATGTAATAGCCTGTAAATGCCAATATATGCTTTTCTCTCCTCTTTGGTAATTCCCGATTCCTTCTCGAGCCTTCTTAAGTAGGTGCTGTATTTCTCCTCGGAGGTAATTCCCTGCTCCTCCCTTATTTGTTCAATCTTCTGATTAAGCTCTCCGATCGGTAGCTCCAGTGGATTAATTCCCTCCTTAATCAAGCGGACTGTAAGCGCTGGATGCAAATTTTTAATTAGGGTATTGACCTCCAGGTCATAGGCTTTAACTTGTTCTATATTAGCCTCTGTAATATCCATACGATTATAACCTAGAATCTTAACTGCCCTCCGGTTATATTCCGTATTGTCCATACCCATCTCCGTAAGCATGGAACCTGTGTTTTTGAATGCCTTCTGTATGGAATCACCATATTCCCTATTAGGCTCAGTCATCAAATGCTCATATGCTTCCTTCGCTTTGTCAAGCTGTGATGTAAGTTTATTTCCTTCCTCCAGTAAAGTTGGAACTGTAATAAGCTTTCGGGAGGACAGTGTTAACCCAAGAACAAAGCTTGGCGTGTATTTGAGCTGTTCCATACTTTGCGTGGTGTTCTTAAGCAGATCGACCTTCAGCGTCTCCCCCTCCAGATCCGCTTCGGCTAAGAGATTCTTATAATAGGTATCCTCTAGCCTACGTAGCTCCTCAACTACCTTCTCCAGGCGTTGCGTTTCTATATGGAAGCCCTTGCCCTCAAGTCGTGCTGCGACATCCACCGTCATCTTAAGACGGATTTCTTCTAACTGTCTCTGGGCTGTGATGATCTCAAGTTGTTGCTTATCTGTTATTTCCTGACTCTTAGTTTCTAGCACTGGCTTTTGGTCAAAGCTGTCTTGCCTCGTGTGCTCTCTAACACTGCTGATATTCTCTGTTGTTCTTTGTTCAGGTTGTGGCTGTAATTTACTGCTGATATCCGTTAATACCTTAATAGTTATTTCTTTGTCTGCCTTAACTGCCGTAAGGATGGCCTCGTCAGCGATTGAATTGACTCCTTCTACGATTCCCTGCGGTAAGGACTGACGCCCTGATAGAAGTAGAATATCCTTAGGCGCAACCCCTTCCTCCAGACCCTTCAATATCTTTCCAAGCACTTCATTCTTATCCGGAAGTACCTTAGTATTCTTTAGTTCGCTATAATAGCTAAAATTATCCTTCGTAAGTGGAAGCTGATGCTCCAGCAACCATCTCGCACTCTCCAGATTTTCATTATTTTGTTCGTAGCCTGCCTCTTCAATAACCTCCCTGACCTGAGGCACCAGTTCCTTCCAATCTACCTCCATAATCGGTTTTTCACTTGCTTTGGCATTGCTACTGTATTGTGCTTTATATAGATTTTCAATGGTGGGTGACTGCTCCATCCGTAACAGATGTTCAAATGCATTATCATCCAAATTCTTAATTGAATCATTTATGGTGAGTGCATTCCTAACCTTTAGAACAGTATCCCTGTTTGCAGGAAGATTAGCCTCTTTAAGTATTTCATTAAGCGACTTCGCGTTTTGTATATAGTTTTCCTGTCCAGACCAACCCTTACCTTGAGCTCTATCTTCCTCCCACTTGGCGGACTTAATCCTTCCAAGTGCCGCATATAATGCTGTTACCGAATAATCCTCTACTGGAAAACCTTCTGCTGCCAGAGTCTGGTAATCATGCTCTGACATTCGAGCAATAATTTCATTCATTTTACTCTCTGTATTTTGATTTTCTTTTTCTCTCTCTGCCTTTTTTTCTAAATGCTCCTTACGGGACATGAGCACATCACGGTCGGCATCTTGACGCATAATAGCCACCACTGGCCCCCCATTTTTTATAAGGGTTCCATCAGCAGCACCAAGTTGTATCTGCATATCCGTAACCTTAAGCACCTCAAATAGCTTAATTTCACCAACATGGGCTTCTGGAAACATGTCTCTGGACGTCTTAACCTCCAGACCATTAATACTGAAGGTTATCCCATCCCCGATTGCAGTAACCAGACCAGTTATCTGCTGCCCCTTAATAAGGGAGGGTAAACCGGCGTTTCTATCAGCATTTCCAGATATTGTACCTGAGTATCTTTTCTTATTTACTGTCTCGGACGCCAAACCTTGCTCAGATTCCTTATATATACTATTCATTCTTTCACCACGCCTTTATTTTAAGCTGTCGATTCTGCAAAGTATTTTAATATAATTTTAATACCACTTACTATACATTCTGATATAATAGATGTATCTACTGTTTAATACCTTCATTGTACTATTATTATTTCGGCTGAAAGTGTACAAAACTTAACTTGATCTTAATTGAATTTTCAAGTATGTCACTGCTCTGAATTTTCCAGAAAACACTTCTTAGCAAACCGTCCTACGAATAAGCTTAATATGAGACGAATTGCACTGTATATTGAAGTAGACAGTTGTTGTAACAGTCCAGTATCTTCATAGTTACAATTTCTCAAATATTATAATAGGAGGTAGATATGTCTTATAACTCTAAAAAGAAATATACATTTGTTTTTCTGATAATACTTATTGCTGTCTATAGCTTCGGATGTAATATGAGCCAGAAGCCGGATGAGGTACAATCGAAATTCGATTCTTTTACCAATGAGTTATTTCTTGAAGAAGTCCAGAGTGATACATTAACCTTAAATTACTCACTTGCTGAACCCGAAAAATATGGGATTGAGAATAAGAAAACTACACTTGGAGATTATACAATTAATCAAATGAAATCCGATTTGTCAATCGCAAAAAGTTTTCTTAAAAAGCTGAAGAAATTTGACTATGATGCACTCACAGTGGAGCAGCAGTTAACCTATGACATCATAAAAGCTTCTCTAGAGTTGGATTTAAATTATGGTGACTATCTGTATTATACTGAATGCCTTGGGCCAACCTCTGGTATTCAAGCTCAGCTCCCAATACTTCTTGCCGAATATAATTTTTACAGTAGAGATGATATCGACACCTACTTAGAGCTTCTTCCCTGTGTCTATAATTGTTTTGAAGATATTGTGGAATTTGAACAGATAAAATCTAAAAAGGGATTATTTATGTCGGACGCTGTTGCGGATAAAATTATTGATCAGTGCGAAGCCTTCATTGCTGATTCAGATGAAAATTTCTTGATTGAATATTTTAACGAAAAGGTAGCAAACTATGAAGGACTGACCTCCGATGAGGTTAATGCTTACCAAGAAGCAAACAAAAATTCAGTGCTTCAATATATCATTCCTTCATATGAGCTTCTGATAGCTGGCTTAAAAGAGCTTAAGGGAACCGGTATCAATGATGCTGGATTATACTTTTATCCCGATGGGCAGTCCTATTATGAATTATTGGCGAGCTCCAAAACTGGTTCCCCAAAGGATTTGAATGATATTGCGGATATGTTGGAAACTGCTATTGGTGATAGTATTCTAACTATAACACAGTTATCACTTTCTAACCCCCTGATCCTCGATGAGTTTGAAGCCTTTACCTCTTTTCCAATAACCGATCCCGAGGAAATTATATTTGATCTTAAGGCGGATATCGCTGAAGATTTTCCAGCACCTGTTAAGGTAAACTGCAATATTAAATATGTCGATGATTCGCTTTCAGAATATCTGAGCCCGGCGATGTATCTTACCCCAGCTGTGGATGAATATATGGAAAATAACATTTATATCAATGGTGATGATGAGGATACTTTATCGAAGATTTATACTACAGTCGCTCATGAGGGTTACCCCGGACATCTTTATCAATGTGTTTATTTCCTTGCCAAGGATCCGGATCCTGTCCGTAATGTTATGAATTTTCTTGGGTATGGCGAGGGTTGGGCTACTTACGTGGAGATGTATTCCTACTCTCTTGCAGGAATTGACCAGAACCTCGCAAAGCTTATGCAAGTAAATAATGAGGTTATCCTATTCATGTATGCTAGAGCGGATATCGGGATTCATTACGAAGGTTGGTCCAAAAAGAAAGTCCTCGCATACATTAATAATTTCGTTTATAACGAGGAATTATCTACAACTATTTATGACACCCTATTAGAGGAGCCTGCTGTCTATCTTCCGTATGCCGTCGGGTATCTGGAAATTAAAGAGTTAAGGAAAAAAGCAGAAAATTCTCTTGGTAACCAGTTTGACCCCAAGAGTTTTCATCAATTTCTATTGGATATCGGCCCTGCACAGTTTGGAGTTATTAACGACCGTTTTGACGAGTGGATTGGTGAATATGTAGCACAAAATTAGTTGGATATATTTAGTAATATGTATATTTTTTTGCTTTCCAGCCTGTTTTATACATTTCTGCATTGACATTTACAGGTGGGCGTTTTATACTTATGGTGGCGTACAATTGATTTATATATAATACTAATTTCACTAATTCTCTTATATCTGAATTAGTGAACCATACAAAAAATAGGAGGATTAATATGTCAACTAAAGCGTACTTCAAACATGATGAAATCGGCGCAAACAAACCGGGCTTTGCCAAGACACGTTCTATCATCGAGGCTGCCTTCTATGGCAATAATGTTGTGAAAATCAACACTCTGAAAGAAGCATATGAGCTTGCCAAGAATTCACCTGGAACCGTAGTAACTGATATGCCTGTATACCGTGGCGAGGAATTCGGTCTCGAGCCGGATGCTAAGGTTTTATTATTCAATGATGGTTCTATAACTGGACGTTATGCTGCAGCTAGAAGAATAGCTGGCGAACCCAATGTCAACTGCGAAAAACTGGATAAGCTCGTTATGGACGCTATCTATGATTCAAGGTGGAAGAATATGTACCATGCAGAGGTATATATCGGCCTGGATACTGAGTTCATGGTTAAAGCTCATCTTTTAATTCCCGAAGGCGAAGAGAATGTTATGTATTCTTGGATGCTTAATTTCCAATATATGTCCGACTCTTATGTTAAAATGTATAAAGACTCTCTACCTATTGGCAACGAGCCTGACATCTATATCTTCTCAGATCCTCAGTGGACTGGTACAACCCAGACAGATATAAGTGATTCTAAATGTTTATCATACTTTAATACAGCTACGAACTGTGCTGCTATTTTAGGTATGAAATACTTTGGTGAGCACAAGAAGGGTACCTTAACCATTGGATGGGCAATAGCAAATCGTAATGGATATGCTTCCTGCCACGGTGGACAGAAAAGATATAATCTTGCTAATGATAAGAAATATGTTGCTTCCGTTTTCGGCCTTTCCGGATCAGGTAAATCTACTATTACTCATGCAAAGCACGGTGGTAAATATGATGTAACTGTACTTCATGATGATGCTTTTATTATCAATACAGAGACTGGTTCCTCTATCGCAATGGAGCCTACCTATTTTGACAAGACTGCTGATTATCCTACCTACTGTGATGATAATAAATACTTATTAACTGCACAGAATTGCTCGGCTACAGTTGATGAAGACGGTAAAGTTGTTCTGGTAACAGAAGATATTCGTAATGGTAATGGCCGTGCTATCAAATCAAAGTTATGGTCCCCTAACCGTGTGGATAAGATTGCTGAGCCAGTTAATGCAATTTTCTGGATTATGAAGGATCCTACTATTCCCCCTATCATAAAATTAAAGGGTGCTTCTCTTGCTTCTGTCATGGGTGCAACCCTCGCTACTAAGAGAAGTACAGCAGAACGTCTTGCTCCTGGAGTTGATCCTAACGCATTAGTTGTTGAGCCTTATGCTAACCCGTTCCGTACCTACCCGTTAATTAACGACTATGAGAAGTTCAAGAAGCTGGTTGCTGAGAGAAACGTAGACTGCTATATCATCAATACTGGTGATTTTATGGGTAAGAAGGTAAAACCTGCTGATACATTAGGAGTCATCGAGTCTATCGTAGAGGGTTCTGCAAAATTTAAACCTTGGGGTCCTTTTGAGGACATTGACATCTTTGAGTGGGAAGGCTTTGTACCTGACTTAAATGATGCAGAATATAAATCTCAATTATTAGCAAGAATGAATGACCGCGTTAAATATGTGGAATCTAGAGATGAGTTTAAGGATGGCTATGATAAGCTTCCTGCTGACGCTCTAGAAGCATTGAAAAAGGTTGTTGCAAAATTATCATAAGCTATTATTAACTACTAATATCAAACAGCTGCGGATCCGTTATATACGGCCTCGCAGCTGTTTTTATATCCCTATCAGAGGCAGTTGTTGAGAGCTACTGGATTTCTGCTCCTGCCGGCATCGGTTTTTCTGGAACCATCAGTGCAAGGTTTCCATTCGAATCTTCTGCACAAAGCAACATCCCCTCTGACAAGATTCCAGCTAAGGTCGCCGGCTTAAGATTAACAACCACCATTACCTTCTTGCCGACCATTTCCTCTGGAGTATAATATGCTTTTATGCCCGACACAATCTGCTTAACCTGAGAGCCTATCTTAACCTGGGAGCAAAGTAGCTTCTTTGATTTCTTAACTTCCTCACAGGCTATTATTTCACCAATCTGAAATTGAAGCTTAGTAAAATCATCATAGGTAATCTCAGGTTTCGCTTCAATATCAATAACCTCTAGCGTCTCTTCTTTTGTGACTGTATCCTGCTCGGCTTTTTCCTTTTCTGGTTCAAGCTGTTCTACTTCCACTTTTTCAAGTACCTCCTTTAGATCTAATCTTGCAAATAAGATCTCCGGATTTTGTGTAACTCTCGTTCCCGAGGGATAAAGCCCGAAAGTTTTAACCTCCTCGAGAGTTCTGCTTTTTGCCTTCAGTTGATCTAATATCTTGGCAGCTGTCTCTGGCATAAAGGACTCCAAAAGGCTTGCTCCGATACAGATGCCTTCTACCAGATTATAAAGAACAGTTTCAAGTCGGCTCTTTTTATCCTCATCCTTTGCTAGTATCCAGGGTGTAGTCTCATCAATGTATTTATTGCAACGTTTGAATAATGTAAATATCTCGCTGATGGCATCGGCTACCCGGAGTTTGTCCATCTTGGCCTTTACTTTCCTCGGTGTCTCAAGGGCAAGCGTCTTAAGTTCCTCATCTACTGCTTCTGTTGTCTTACCGTCACTTACGATACCGTCAAAATACTTGTTTGACATGGATATCGTCCGATTAACTAGGTTCCCTAAGGTGTTGGCTAAATCAGAATTCATACGTTCTACTAGAAGCTCCCAGGAAATGATTCCATCATTATCAAAAGGCATTTCATGGAGTACAAAATACCTAACTGCATCTACTCCAAACAGCTTTACCAGATCGTCGGCATATAAAACATTTCCTCGGGATTTACTCATCTTTTCTGCAGCACTACCCTGCATAAGCCAAGGGTGCCCGAATACCTGTTTAGGAAGTGGAATATCGAGTGCCATCAATATGATTGGCCAATAAATTGTATGAAAGCGAATAATATCCTTTCCAATCAAATGTAAATCAGCCGGCCAGAACTTCTTAAACTGTTCACTATTGTTTCCATCTGCATCATATCCTATACCGGTAATATAATTACTAAGTGCATCTAACCATACATAGACCACATGCTTCGGATCAAAATCCACTGGAATACCCCAGGTGAAAGAGGTTCTTGATACACATAGGTCCTGTAATCCAGGAATCAAAAAGTTATTCATCATCTCATTCTTCCTGGATTCCGGTTGGATAAATTCCGGATAAGTTTTGATATGCTCGATTAGTCGGTCAGCATATTTACTTAATTTCAGAAAATATGCCTCCTCCTTTGCGGGTTGTACTTCCCTACCACAATCAGGACATTTTCCATTCACCAACTGTGATGACGTAAAGAAGGATTCACAAGGATTACAATACATCCCTTCATAGTAGCCTTTATAAATATCTCCCTGCTCATAAAGCTTCTTAAATATTTTTTGAATCTGTTTTTCATGGTCTGTATCGGTAGTTCGTACAAACTTATCATAGGAGCTATTCATAAGGTCCCAGATATCCTTAATCTGTCCGGCAGTTTTATCCACAAATTCCCTCGGTGTTATACCTGCTTCCTCTGCTTTCAATTCGATTTTCTGGCCATGCTCGTCGGTACCGGTCTGGAAGTATACATCGTAACCTTCCAACCGCTTAAACCTTGCTATACTGTCTGCCAATACAATTTCATAGGTGTTTCCGATATGTGGCTTTCCCGACGTATAGACAATTGCTGTCGTAATGTAATACGGTTTCTTACTCATAATCACTTTCCTTTCCATTAATAGTCTGAAACAACAAAAAATCCCGTCCTTAAATTTCTTTAAAGACGAGATATGCTCTCGTGGTACCACTTTAATTTATCTTTACCTCACGGTAAAGACCTCCGTCGCTGCATAAATACAGCTGAGCAATATAACGTTTGCTTCCGTCGTAGCCTAAGAAAACTTACTTCCTCGGTACGCAGCTCCAAGACCATCTTCAGCAGTATCCTTGTGTTTCCCATTCTCAGCTGCTAGGGTTCTCTGTTAACCAATCCTCTGCTTACTCTTCTTTTCATAGCCTTTATTAGTGTTATTTACGTCAAAGTATAGCACTCAACTATTTTTTTGTCAAAGAATTTATTTACTATTTCATACTATTTCGTTTGCATATGACTTTATCTATAATTTTGTTTACTAGTTTTTTCTACAATTACTTTAATGAGTTGCTATTATCTTATGTTTACTTATGATTAACAATTACCTTTAATTTTATTACACAGTTTTATTACACAGTTTGAATACTATGATTATAATTCATTGAATTTAGGCCTGCGTGCAAGTCGCAGACCTGGACGTTATTATGAAAATTATATATTAATACTTCTTGATATTAGGCATCAATATGTTATTATTAGTCTAAATAAAATAGTCACATATTTAAGCACACTTTTACGCGCATGATTACACCTCAAAAGGAGTTTATATGGCAGAAAAAAATATTAATAGTAAAATATCATATGTAGCTTTATGTAAATACTGTATTTTTGTTTTTCTTGTAGTGTTTGCTTTATATGGCTGCTCACCAAAAAAAGAGTCCACTAATAGTGAAAAGCCAAGTCCTACGGATACTCAATATGAGAACTCTGATTCCACAAGTATACCATCAGATACTAAGATTGATTCTACCGTAGATCAGCAGGAGTCCGATTCCTCTGTGGATACCAGTATTATATTATCAGAACCGGTCTTCTCCTATATTAATCCAGGAGGCTCCACCCTAGAGGAAAGAATTAATACTCCAATAGGCTTTTCCCGTATTCCCTCCACTTCCGAAGAACTAACTGGTTTTATACGCTCTCTTACCTTAAAAGAGGATGGGAGTTATGTCCTTAAATATGATGGTAACCCCATAAATAATCAGGAGAATCATACCGCTGTCTTTGATTTGGATCTCGGTGATCTCGACCTTCAGCAATGTGCTGACTCCGTAATGCGTGTTTTTGCAGAGTATTATTGGTCTCTTGGTGAATATGATAAGATTGCATTTCATCTAACCAATGGTTTTCTTATGGAATATACTAAATGGCGTGAGGGTAACCGAATCAAAGTCGAAGGTAATGATGTCTCCTGGATTAATACTGCAAGCTTTGACGATTCCTATAATACTTTTCGTAAATATCTTGATATGGTTTATGCCTACGCAGGAACTCTCTCTTTATCACAGGAGTGTGAAACGATTACATTAGAGGAGCTTTTACCCGGCGATCTGCTCCTTCAGGGTGGAAGCCCAGGGCACTGCATACTAGTAGTGGATATAGCAGAAAACGAAGCAGGAAAGCGTTGCTTTCTTCTGGCACAGGGCTATATGCCTGCACAGGATTTCCATATAATTAAGAATTTGCTTCATGAAGAGGATCCCTGGTATTATGAAGACGAGTTTTCCTTCCCTCTCTACACCCCTTCCTGGACCTTTAATGAAGGCTCTCTCGTGAGATGGAGCCAATTTCCGTTGATTAGCGATGAGAGTGTGTCTACAATATCGGATGCTGTACAAATTGATCCTG
>DATESP010000019.1:0-5148 GCA_035270645.1 Mobilitalea sp.
AGAAGTGAAGCTTGAGGATGAAGAGTTTGTTATAGTTAAGCAGAACGATATTGTGGCAGTTGTAGAAGATTAAATTAGGAGGAGTGATAACAATGGCAAAAGAAATTAAGTATGGTGCTGAGGCACGTGCGGCACTTGAAACTGGTGTCAATAAATTAGCAAATACAGTAAGGGTTACTCTCGGACCCAAGGGAAGAAACGTAGTTCTCGATAAATCCTTTGGAACTCCACTTATTACAAATGATGGTGTAACTATTGCTAAAGAAGTTGAACTTGAAGATCCATTTGAGAATATGGGAGCACAGCTAGTTAAAGAAGTTGCTACCAAGACAAATGATGTTGCTGGTGATGGCACAACAACAGCAACCGTTCTTGCACAGTCTATGATCAGCGAAGGAATGAAAAACCTGGCAGCTGGCGCTAATCCAATTATCCTTAGAAAGGGTATGAGGAAGGCTACCGACGTAGCAGTGGAGGCTATCATTAACATGAGCTCAACCTTAAAGGGTAAGGAGCAAATTGCAAGAGTTGCTGCTATTTCCGCTGGGGATGATAAAGTAGGACAGTTAGTTGCAGATGCGATGGAGAAGGTATCCAATGACGGTGTTATTACTATCGAAGAGTCCAAGACTATGATGACAGAATTAGATCTTGTTGAAGGTATGCAGTTTGATCGTGGATATGTATCTGCGTATATGTGTACTGATATGGATAAGATGGAAGCAATTCTTGATAATCCTTATATTTTAATTACTGATAAGAAGATCTCTAATATCCAGGAAATATTACCAATTCTAGAGCAGATTGTGCAGTCGGGTTCAAGATTATTAGTAATTGCTGAGGATGTAGAAGGCGAAGCACTTACAACCCTAGTAATCAATAAGCTAAGAGGAACCTTTACTGTAGTCGCAGTTAAAGCTCCGGGTTATGGAGACAGAAGGAAGGCTATGCTTCAGGATATCGCTATCTTAACTGGTGGTACCGTAATTTCCGATGAGTTGGGCCTTGACCTAAAGGAAACTACTATGGAACAGCTAGGTCGTGCAAAATCCATTAAGGTTCAGAAGGAAAACACGATTATTGTGGATGGTGAAGGTAATAAGGAAGAAATCAGTGCAAGAATTAATCAGATCAAGGCTCAGATTGAAGAGACTACCTCTGAATTTGATAAAGAGAAATTACAGGAACGACTTGCTAAGCTTTCAGGTGGCGTCGCAGTCATAAGAGTTGGAGCAGCTACCGAAACTGAGATGAAGGAGAACAAGCTTCGTATGGAGGATGCTCTGGCAGCAACCAAAGCTGCAGTAGAAGAAGGCATCGTAGCTGGTGGTGGTTCCGTATTCATACATGCTTCCAAGGCAGTAGTTGAATTAGCTGCAACCTTAGAAGGCGATGAGAAGACTGGTGCAAACATTATATTAAAGGCTCTGGAATCTCCTTTATATTGCATAGTTTCAAATGCAGGTCTTGAAGGTTCAGTTGTAATCAGTAAGATTAAGGAAAGTAAGGCTGGTATTGGCTTTGATGCTCTTACCGAGCAGTATGTAGATATGGTTACTGCAGGTATCCTTGATCCTACTAAGGTAGCAAGGAGTGCCCTACAGAATGCAACGAGTGTAGCTTCTACATTACTTACAACGGAATCTGTAGTAGCTAACATTAAGTCCAATGAACCTGTGATGCCAGCAGGTGGTGGCATGGGAATGATGTAATAAGTAGTATAATTAATTGTAACTATTCAGAACCCCCGAGAATCACGCAGTGGATTCGAGTGAGTCAGCGCCAAAATGGATGTATTTTATCCATTTTGTGTGCATAGGCATCGTAAGATGCCATGTAACTGCGAAGGTACTGAACAGTTATAAATTAATTTAGGCACGCATATGTAATTGCAGGCTAGATTAGATAAAGGGTGTTGCGATACGAAAGTACACTAGTACTTAGGTTCGCAACACCCTATTTAATTAAAATGTTCCGCAAGCGAAACGTATAATTATATCTCTTCTAAAATCCTTAGTATTTGTTTTTTGTAGTTCATGAATTCATTACTGACTATAAAGTCTTTACCTCGAGGCTTTTGCTCCTGAATTATTATTTCCGATGTGATTCGGCCAGGTTTTCCTGTCATGATATAGATCCGGTCGGAGAGATGGATTGCTTCATCAATATCATGGGTTATGAACAAGGTAGAGAGCCTAATCTGATCCATGACATTTAAGTACCATTCATGCATATTACCTTTTGTTATGGTATCAAGGGCGCTGAAGGGCTCATCTAGGAGAGCCACCTGATCCGAGAATAGATAGGTACGAAGAAGAGCAGCTCGCTGTCTCATACCCCCAGATAGTTGATGAGGGTATTTCTTTTCTGTACCTTCCAAGCCGAATTCCTTGAAGTAGCGTAAGGCAGAAGCTCTGGCGGCCTGCTTTTTGACACCTTGAATAAGTAAAGGGAGGGAAACATTGTCTTGGATGGTTTTAAAGGGCAGAAGTAGGTCCTTTTGTAACATATAACTAACCTTACCCGCTTTTCCTGTGAGATCCACTCCATCTAATTCTATGGTTCCCAACTCTGGATGAAGAAGACCGGATATGACATTGAATAAGGTGGTCTTGCCTGCTCCACTAACACCGAGAAGACATACGATTTCCCCTTTCAGTAGTTCTATTGAGATGTCTTCTATTATTTTGACTCCATCATAGCTTACAGTGATATGATTTGCTGTTAATTTTTCCATTGTATCCCTCCATGCCAAAGGACCTATTCGGGTAGGTAATCATTTGTAAACCCTGTCCCGGTGGGTATTTCCTGTTCAATCAAGTTGTTTTCAAATAACCATATATAGAAGGCATCCCATCTATCCTGGTCGATATATCCCCATCTTGCAGTCTCGGCTTTATATTGATCGGCTAACCATAGCTGGCTTTTCTTTACTAATGTTTCGTCCATTTCAGGTACAGCTCGCAGAAGGATATCAGCGGCATCCTCAGGATTTGTAATAGCGTACTCATAACCCTGCCTAACTGCATCTAGAAACTTCTTTGTAGATTCAGGGTTTTTATCTATGTAATTATTGTTAGCAATTATCACAGGACTGTAAAAATCAAGTTCTGTGCCATAATCAGCAAAATTGAAATAATGAGTATCAAGCCCTGCTACTTCTGTTGCTATTCCATCCCAAGCATAATAAACCCATACGGACTCAATATCCGTTTGAAGAGCAGTCACGACATCGGTGACTGTATTTGGTATTAATTTGACATTATCATAGTTTCCACCATCATCCTCAACAATCTTCTTAATGATGGCTAGTTCAATTGGTGAATCCCAGGTGGCGTAGGAATGTCCTGCTAATTTTGCTGGAGAAGTAATTCCAGTCTCCTTTAGGGAAATAATACCCGAGGTATTATGCTGGATAATGGTAGCGACCGCGGTAATCGGCATAGGACTGTCAGAAGCAAAGCTAGGTGCAATCGTATCCTGGAAGCTGATTCCGAATTCCGCTCCTCCTGCACCAACTAACGAGGTTGAACTTCCTTCTGGTGGTTGCATAATCTCTACCTCAAGACCTGCTTCGGCAAAATATCCTTTTGCTTGAGCAACATATAGACCAGTATGATTGGTATTTGGAGTCCAGTCTAGGACAATACGTAGTTTTTCGCTCTTTGAATTGCTACTGTCAGTACTATTGTTAGAACAGGCAGTCATTATTAATAATGTCATTACTAATATGCATATGGCAACTATTCGTTTCTTCATGTTTACCCTCATTTCTGCGCTACTTTTTGCGCATTTCACTCTTACCTCTATGATACCGTTCCAAGGTATCTTATAAATAATATTGTGATTTAAGATTTATTAACTTAATGATTTTATTTTCCTATTTTGTTTTATTTTCATTTTACTACTAGATTTTTTTGCGTCTCCTACTTCCCAGGGCATAACTGCCTTTTGAATTATTGATACACTCATCATCAGTAGTAAGCTGATGATGGAGATAAAGAATATGACTGCAAACATCTTATCATAGGAATAAGATTTTCTTACTCTTGTCATGTATACTCCCAAACCTGTAAAGCCACCGAGCCACTCTGCAACTACAGCTCCAATAATTGAATAAGATACTGATATCCTAAGTCCTGAGAAGAAATGGCCAAGAGAGCTGGGAAGCTTAATGTGATAAAACTGCTGTAAGCGGTTTGCCCCCATGGCCTTCATCAGATTTAGTGCATCCTTGTCAGCAGAACGAAAACCATCTAATAACCCGATAGTAATAGGGAAGAATGATGTAATAATGATGAGTGTTATTTTAGGTAATATTCCGTATCCTAACCAAAGGACTAACAAGGGAGCAATAGCTACGGTGGGAATTGTCTGTGTGATTACCAGAACCGGATAAATCGATTTATAAGCAATCTCGAAACGGTCCATCAATACAGCGACGACAAATCCTATCAGAACACCAAGTGATAGTCCAAAAAAAGCTTCTGTAAGAGTGGTCTTAGCATGTTGCATAAGTAGCGAAAAATCACCGATAAATGCCTTTACGACATCTATCGGCGAAGGCAACATGAATTTCGGCACGGCACCAGTTGCTGATAGAATCTGCCATACTAATAATATGATCGAGATGGCCAGCACAGGTGCTATTTTATTGGTGATGCTTTGTAACTTTTTGATCAATGGTTAGTACACCACCCTCCGGCGCAAAACTAATTTTCACATAGGCAGCTACCTTAGGGCACCCAGCCTTAATAGCGATATATTGACAGTTCTTAATAATTTCCATTAGTTCCTCATATTCACCCTCAATGGATGTCTCACTAGGGCCTACATAATAGTGTAATCCAGTGCTCTTGATATATGCAATTACTTCGTCAACGATTCTTACAACCTCATCGTCTGAACTAACATGTGGTAATACTTGAATTGCTACATTTGCATTCATATTAAATCCTCCTATTCATAATTGATACATTTAAGTACAAAAATGAGTTTTGCTTACATAAAAAAACTCTCCATAATCCGGAGAGGTATGTATATCGCTTTATTAAGATTATCTTAACAGCAATGGTATATACATCCCTACGCCGGCATTGTCCGGATCAGGTATGAAGCAGTTCTCACAGCTTCAGGGTTTAAAACATA
>DATESP010000020.1:0-2727 GCA_035270645.1 Mobilitalea sp.
TTTAGGTAAAAAAGGTTATAATAGCAGATAGAAAAACGCCATTTCAAAGCAAATATAAATAGAATAGGAAGTGCACTATGTACAAAATTAATTTCGACAAGCCTTGCCGTATCCATTTTATCGGGATTGGCGGTATCAGCATGAGCGGATTTGCAGAATATTTACATAATATCGGATATCAGGTCAGTGGTTCGGACAGCCATCGTAGTAAAATTACTGACCACCTTACTTCTTTAGGAATCTCTGTCAACATCGGGCAAAGAGCTTCCAATATAACTCCCGATATTGAAATAGTTGTATACACTGCCGCTATCAGAGAAGATAATGAGGAATTAATGGCCGTAAGGGAATTACGACTTCCTCTCCTTAACCGTGCTGAGCTTATCGGCCAACTTATGTTAAATTTTGATAATGCGATAGCCATATCTGGAACCCACGGTAAGACTACCACTACTTCTATGCTGTCTTTAATCTTTATAGAAGCTAATTTGGATCCCACTATTTCGGTTGGTGGCATCTTAGATGCAATCGGTGGCAATATCCGTATCGGAAAATCCGAGCATTTTATAGCTGAAGCCTGTGAATATACTAACTCCTTCCTGGAGTTTTTCCCGAAGAGAAGTATTATTTTAAATATTGACCGAGATCATTTGGACTTTTTTAAGGATCTTGAGGATATAAGGAATTCCTTCCGACTGTTTGCTGAAAGGCTTCCTAAGAATGGACAGCTGTTTATTAACGGTGAGATCAGTCAATATGAAGAAATTACAAAAAATCTGGAATGTGAAGTATTAACTTATGGTGTCATTGATCCGTCTTACAATAATACTAATGTAAAGTATGATTATGCTGCAGACAATGTCAAATTTGATGATCTTAGTGCAGGTAGCTTTGACCTTTATTACAAAGGCCAGTTCCTTGATCATATGCAGCTTAATGTCATCGGTATCTATAACGTATCCAATTCACTTCCAGCAATCGGCTTAGCTCTACAGGTAGGAATTCCAATAGAGAGTATCAAGGCTGCATTACTAAAATTCCATGGGGCAGAACGGCGCTTTGAAATTAAGGGAGAAATAGGCGGTGTTACTATCATAGACGACTATGCCCATCACCCAACCGAGGTCACAGCTACACTGACAGCAGCCAAGGCTTATCCCCATAAGACATTATGGTGTGTATTCCAGCCTCATACCTATAGCCGAACTAAGGAGCATCTACAATCCTTTGCAAAATCATTGGCATTAGCTGACAAAGTTGTGCTTACAGATATCTATGCTTCTCGAGAAAAAGATCCTGGGGATATTTCCTCGAAAGATTTAGTAAGAGAGCTTACAAATTTAGGTAAGGAAGTTCACTATTTCCCCTGTTTTGATGAAATTGAGAATTATTTACTAGAGAATTGTATTAACGGTGATCTGTTGATAACCATGGGCGCCGGAGACATTGTAACTGTGGGAGAATCTCTCCTCGGCCTATAGTTATCCACTTTATCCACAGTATTATCAACACTTTTTGAAAATAATGCTGTGGATATCATTTTGCCCTTTTCTCTTCTACAAATATAGTCTTATTTGCTTAATTTTTCATATATTCCATATAGTTCTATCTTATTTTACAAATATATACATTTTTCTTTCTTACTTTAATCCACAATATCCACTCCATCCACATTTTATAAAACCATTAAATGCCATAAAATAAGCTGTTTTCTTTAATATTTATCTGTGCTATACTCATGTTTAGAATGAGCTTCGGAGGATGGGTGAAAATATGAATAAGATATCATTATATGCAGAAAGTATTTCCGATGTTACTATTGTCCCAAATATTTTTATTGATCAGTTTATGCCTTCCGCTAATGGGGCATATGTAAAGGTTTTCCTGTATTTGCTCCGTTGCCTCCGGTCAGATAGCTTAGAAATATCGATATCCTTTATCGCTGATCATCTTGACAATACGGAGAAGGATATCATCCGTGCCTTGAACTACTGGGAAAAGATTAACTTACTTATACTTACGCGTAACGAACAAAAGGATATTACCGGTATCCATATTAAAAACTTAAGTCTTGAAAATGCTTCTAACACTATTGATTCCGGCAATACTCTTACATATAATCAGGCTGTAGCCCCAAGAAAATCCGTGATGTCTGGCAATACCAAGGTTAATGACGCCACGGCGGCACTTAATAAGAGCACAGTAGAAGATACTGATTCTGAGCTAGACGAGATTGCGGTCAGCATACATACTGAGACAAAACCTGCTGCCCGGCAGAGTTATCCGGCAGAGAAGATTGCACAGCTTACGAATAATGATGAGATTAGATGGACGATGCATATTGTTGAGATATATCTTGATCGGCCACTAAAGCCTATGGATATCCAGCTTATTCTCTATCTATATGAGGAACTTCGTTTTTCAGCCGAATTAATTATGTACCTATTTGAATACTGCGTATCAAGAAATAAGAAAAATGCCTCTTACATCGAGGCAGTCGCCTTGACTTGGGCCAAAGAGGGTATTGATACCGAAGCAAAGGCCAGGGAGGCAACCGTTGCTTACAATGATCACTTCAATGCGGTGAATAAAGCATTTGGCTTAAACCGAGCTCCCGGACAGATTGAACGTCAATATATCACCAAATGGGTTGAAGTATTTTCCCTTTCTGACGAAATAATAATTGAGGCCTGTAACAGGACGATTCTTCGGACGCAAAAACCAGAT
>DATESP010000021.1:0-13445 GCA_035270645.1 Mobilitalea sp.
TCTATTCTTTCACATAAGTTATGACACATGCACCAGGCCCCGCATGGGTTCCGATTACACATCCTACGGGATACATCTTCATATCCTGAATTGAAAATCTCTCAACCAACTTCTCTTTTAGGAGAATACATTTACTATCCTCTGCCGTATAACCCAAATTAACCGGGTAATTACGATCAATTTTCCCAAATCCATCCATGGTTTTCATAACCTTAACAATTGCCTTATTGGTACCACGTTCTTTTCCCACTACACCTATAGCACCATCTTTTAGATTAATTATAGGCTTAAAATTTAGCAATGACCCAAGAATAGCTGAGGATTTAGATAATCTGCCACCTTTATATAAGAACTCTAGAGTATCAACTATAGCTAGCAGCACAACCCTCTCCTTCAGTTTATTGATTACATCGAAAATCTCTGATACTGATTTACCTTCATTTTTCAATTTTACTGCATGCTCTACTAATATACGCAGTCCTGAGGTAGTTGTATTACTGTCAATAATGTATATATCGGAATAATCAGCCATTTCCTTGGCAATCGTGGTGCTCTGTAATGTACCGCTAAGCTTACCAGCAATTACCATGACAATTATGCTATCCCCGGCTTCCTTAGCCTGCATAAAGTATTGTAAGAAATCATCCGGTGCAGGCTGTGAGGTTGTAGGAATCTTATCAGCCTTCACAAGCTTCTCGTAGAATCCCCCGATACTAATCTCCACGCCTTCTTTGTATTCCTTATCACCAAAAATTACTTTTAAAGGTACCAATGTAATATCTAGCTTTTTAGCCTCCTCTATACTTATGTCTGATGTAGAGTCCGTAATAATTCTTATCCCCATATTAATACCATTCCTCTTTTCATATTGATATTTCATCAACGATTTTTTTAACTAAGCTCTCTAATAGTATTACCTCTTCCTTAGTGAATTTCTCTTTAATACGATTCATAAGTTTTGCATTAAAAATACCATTCGCTCCGTAATACTCCGTGAATTTATCTGTGACCTCTAAAAAGTATTCTCTCTTATCTCTCTCGGAGGGGATTTTCGTTATGAAACCCTTACTAATCAGATTACTGATCCGGTAGGTCGCGTTCGGTAATGATATATTGACATAATCAGCAAATTCATGTACAGAGGGTCGATCAAGAAGAAATATAACCTCGGCACAATAGGATTCCGTCGCAGTTAAGTTACCTTCCCCTTTATTAGATTTAGCAAATAGGTTCTTACAGTAGTTGGCACGGAATTTGTAGTATAACTTTTCGAATTCTTTTTCCAGCATTAGGGCACCTCCCATGTCATTAGTTAAAATATTTTAATTAAAATTTTAAAATCATATTATCATAATCTACTAGCCTTGTCAAATTTTTTTATGGTGTTTTCAAACGTGTTTTCAAACGTGTTTTCAAACGTGTTTTCAAAGGAGATGACTTTGTATTGTTTTCAAACGAGATGACTTCGTATTTGACACATAATCTTCCATATGATATAATTTTGAAGTTATCAATGAAATATGATCGGAAGGACGGTATTTTAATGTCGGTATTAACTGTAAGTGAGGTTTGTGCTAACTAGCACTTAACTGAATAATTGGTAGGATACAATAAGTATCCCTTATTTTGTTGTATCTTATTTTCTACCTTTACAGTCAATACTCATATGCTGTCTGTTACTTTATAATAAGTATAATCAGGCATAATAGGTATATCCTGTTATGCCTTTTCTTTCAGACAAATGTCCACAGAAAGTATTCTATCGTAATGTATCGGTAGTATTTTCTGTGGATTTTTGTATGAGTATTAGCTTTGTTTTAAATTATATAGAATAGTATTATGGAGGTAATTATGAAAGATAAATCAATGAAAGCATTGGAATTTGATAAGATATTAGAAAAACTCAGTGATTATGCAGTGTCCGAACCTGTAAAGCAGCGCTTGCTTGGCTTAACTCCTTACATGAGTCTAAGAGAAACTAGGGCCAAGTTAAATGATACCACCGAAGCGGTAGATATCCTAGAGAAAATCGGCACACCACCACTCCCCCTAATGAAGGACCTGGAAATGCTTTTGGAACTGTCCGAAAAAGGCTCTCTGCTAATACCTGAGCAGCTAACCACAGTGGCTCAATTCATTACAGCCTGCAGTCGTATGAAACAGTTCTTAAAACGATCTGAATCCCTTGGTGTCGCGATAGCAGGCTACGGTGGCTCCATCGCCCTGCTGCCTTCACTGCTCACTGAAATTGAACGGTCCATTAGGAATAATACGATTGAGGATAACGCCTCCAGAGAGCTCAAATCCATCCGTCATAAGATAGACCAACTAAAACAGGAGACAAAATCAAAACTCGAATCTATCCTAAGGAGTAAAAAGGAATGGTTTTCAGAGGGGTTTGTATCAACGAGAAATGGTCACTACGTACTTCCGGTAAAAAGGGAGTGCAAGAATCTCCTGAGTGGCTCCGTACTCGATATCTCCTCAACGGGCTCCACTTATTTCATCGAGCCTAGCTCAGTTATTAAGTTAAAGGAGGAGTTATCCCTTCTTGAAATAGCCGAAAGCAATGAGGAACGCAGAATTCTGTACACCTTAACTTCCGATGTTGGTGAAAATGCTTCCTCTCTTCGCCTTGACATAGAGGCTATGGAAGCCTTAGACTTCATATTCTCAAAGGCAAAACTTAGCATCGACATGAAGGCTGTTCCTGCTCAAATTAATAATGAACGTTATATCCTGATTGAAAATGGCAGGCATCCCTTGATTAATCCCAACGAATGTGTTCCGCTAAACTTTGAAATCGGAGACAAAATAACAGGCATAGTAATAACCGGTCCGAATACAGGCGGGAAGACAGTCGCACTAAAAACAGTCGGCCTCCTGCAGCTTATGGCGCAGAGCGGACTCCATGTCCCCTGCGACAGGGCCGAACTCTGCATGAATAACGCTGTATTATGTGATATTGGAGATGGACAGAGTATTACAGAGAATTTGTCCACCTTCTCTGCTCATATTACAAACATAATAGATATTCTGGCAAATTCTGATCGAGAAAGTCTGATTCTGTTGGATGAGCTTGGTTCTGGAACAGATCCGGCTGAAGGAATGGGCATAGCAATCTCTATTCTGGAAGAACTGATGAATAAAGGCGCACTCTTTGTCGCAACTACTCACTATCCGGAGGTTAAGGAGTATGCCCTTAAGAAAGTTGGTATGACAAATGCTAAGATGGCCTTTGACCGGGAAAGTTTAAAGCCTTTATACCGCCTGGAAATCGGAGAGGCCGGCGAAAGCTGCGCCTTATACATCGCCAAACGTCTGGGCTTTCCGAGACAGATGTTGGAACGAGCCTATCAGGAAGCCTATCTTTCTGAGAATAAGTCAGTTCATGCAACCCAAGAAACAGATTTTATTGCAGAATTGGATAAACACACCGATACAGATATATCCTCTACTATAGTAGCTAAAAAGGGCTCGGGACTTGACCATATAGAAGATTACGAACCAAAGAAACAAGTTAATACACGCAGTCAGTGTTTCAATATAGGAGACAGCGTTATGGTATATCCACAAAAGAAAATAGGAATTGTATATGATACGGCAAATGAAAAAGGTGAAGTTGGTGTTCAAATTCAGAAGGAAAAGGGACTATTCAACCATACACGCCTACAACTTAAGGCTCCTGCATCCGAGATGTATCCAGAGGATTATGACTTCTCCATCATATTTGACAGCGTATCGAACCGCAAGGCAAGACACAAGATGGATAAGGGTTATCAACCCGATCTTAAGATAGTATATGAAGACGATAATCCTAAGAAATAAAAGATGTGATAAGTGCTTCATCTTATTATGAATTCGAAGAGCTAGTTATGTATTTGAATAACTTATTATGTATCTGAAGAGCTTATTATAAAGAAGGCTACCATATGCACGAAAACAATAATTACCGTTTCGTTGTATGGTAGCCTTAAATAAGCTTTGCCGAACCCCTCATGATTAGAGTTACAAGAATCGAGATTTATTTCTTCAACCAGGATTGTACGTCTTATTACTAAATGTTAGCTTCAATGCCAACCCATTTTATTAGAAGTTCATACATATTAAAATGGCTCTTCTTTAAGCTTACTGGTTTAAAATCAGTTGAGATGAAGCAGTGATTTGTCTCACCGGTGGCTCTGATTTGGCCACTCACTGCATCCATGACTTTGTATTCAAGGGTCATTTTAATACCATTAAAGAATACCATCTTAGGTATAACCAAGACTGTCTCATTAAATCTGACGGGGGATTTATATACACATGAGGCACCCAGCACTGGTGAATAGATACCTGCTGCCTCAATCTTATCATATCCGAGGCCAATCTGCCCAAGCATATCAACCCTAGCCTCCTCAAACCATCTTATATAATTCGAATGGTGGATGACAGCCATCTTATCCGTCTCATAATATCTCGCCTTAAGGATATAAGGCTTTAAGCCCCCTATGGGGTGAGTCCCCTCGTCCAAGCTTTGATAATCTTCCAACTATATAACCTCCTTATATACTCACACAGGCTTCCTTATAGCATCTACCAAACATTATCTTTATATTATTCATTATGCTTCTACCCGGTTTCTGCCGTTATGTTTTGCTTTATACAGTTTTTTATCTGCCTGCTCTATCATTTCCTCTATCTTCATGTCCGATGTGGGCTTAACATGATAAACTCCAAAGCTGGCGGTCACCTTGAATCTATACTCTCCAAAGCTCATCTCATAATTCTCAAGGCTCTCTCTTAAATTCTCTGCTATATCAGTAGCCACAGCTTTGCTTGCTCCGGGAATGGTTATAAGAAATTCTTCTCCACCATACCTTGCAACCCAGTCGCCTTCCCTCTTAAGACCTGATGAGAGCAATTTGGCAAAGGTATTAAGCACATAGTCTCCGGTTAAGTGTCCATATGTATCGTTAACGTTCTTAAAGAAATCTATATCCGCCATAATTACTGCAACTCCGTGATTGGACAGGGTCGCATTCGCCAGATCAATCGGAAGTTTTTCATAAATATATTTTCTATTGTATATCTGCGTCAGAGAGTCCATAAAGGCAATTTGATTAATATTTTCAATCATACCATGTACAGAGGGTCTGCCCTCTCCCTCATTATCTTGAAAAACAATACTATCTGTAGTATTCTTTAATAACTCGAGTACAACTGTCCTATCTGATAGCTGTATAGGAATTGCAGTAACCATGTATATTTCATTCAGTGAATATTCTAATTTGACATAGGTCTGGTTCTCTATATATGCTCTCATCGAAATACAATTATTGCATACCTTATCCTTTCCCCAGAAATCAAAACATCTCATCTCAAATTCCTGTTCGACTTCCCCATCCTTCGTAATGATCTTTTTCCGAACGGGATCTACTATGCGCATTATATCATATAGCTTTTCTATAATTTGTAACTCATCAAGAATATCTTGAATTTCTTTATTATACATATTAAGCCCTCCTCTCGCGGAGTTTTTCAATATTTTAACATATGTAGTTAATATTCCCACATTATAACCGTATTTTACATAAGATTCAATTGTTATTTAATATATGCACAAAACCGTTGAATAAGCAAATTATATCCCATTGCTCGAGCATGGTCAAACCCTTCATATATTCTATATAATTAATCTAAATTTTGTTCCCTTTACTGGATATAAACTTGTTTTTTTCAGATACTAAGTATGGAGGTGTAAATCATGATAACTAATGTAACTTTAACAACAAAGGAACAATTTTTACTCCAGGATCAGAAATCCCATGAGGAGCAGTGCGTCCTGAAATATGAAAACTATGCAAATCTCTGCGTAGATGCCCAATTGAAGGCAGTATTTAGAAGTAATGGTCAGAAGGAACAGGAACATCTAACAACAATCAACCAACTAATAAGTGGCAAGGTGCCTTCTATGGGAGGGCAAAGTCAGGGTGGCCAAAGTCAAGGCACACAGAATCAGGGTACTGCAAGTCAGGGTAGTCAGAATCCGGCCAGTATGGGCGGGCAAAACCAAGTCAAGGCTACATCACAGCAAAATGCAATTGACCAAAGCGGCTCTACAGGCATGAAAATGTCCGACAAAGATATGTGCACAGACATGCTTAATACTGAGAAATATGTGTCCGGAACTTATGACACAGCCATCTTTGAATTTAAGAATCCTCAGATCAGGGACGTATTAAACCACATTCAAAAGGAAGAACAGAAACACGGAGAAGCAATCTTTGCATATATGCAGAGTAAGGGAATGTATTCCGCACAGTAATACTGAGTTCCGCTTGCGAAACTCTCGCGCAGAGCGCAGCCAGCTTGCTGGCACAAATCATATTCAATAAAAGAAAGAAGGTATCGTAATGTACAAAGCCGATATATACCGAGGTTGTACTTTATGATACCTTCCTGTGTTACGTAGCAATAACCCAGTTTACGCGTCAATGAAAATCTTATCTAGTGTTTTAGTCTCTAGGTTATTCTTTATTCTAATCGAGATATTGGCTATACAGTCCTTTGTATAATTTGGTAAAGACTCCTTATAATTTATGATATCACACAGATCGTCATAAGCTTTGACTAATCGTTCTTTCAACTCTATGGCAGTGTAGCCCTCCAGCTTCTTCTGTAAATATTGAATATTTACAGCGTTGATGGTGAGGCCATAAATATCATCACCGGACATTTCTCCTCCTAGTGCGTTCACTAATACTAGCTCATAAATATTTATTAGCAAATGCTTAGACTCAAATTGATACCCTTGAAGCAACCTGAATATACTTTCCTTCGGGAATTTACTGCAAAAAATATTTTCTTCCTGCAGCCGCCTTATATATTCTATGATATATTCCACTCCTGTTAACCCATTAATGCCCTCACAAAGAGGATAATCAATGCTGCCACAATCCTCATGCGCCGCAAATTCTATCTCGTAGTCATGAAAAAAAGCTGGAAGCCCTTTAAGCAGTGTATCATTATATGCAATATTATCGATGAGCAATCTTTCCTTCTGTAACCCCTCTAACATTTCCTTTGCTTCGGTTCGCATGGCTGAAACAACATCCATACCCTTATAAAACAATGATCTAATCTTCTCTGTCTGTAAAAGCCTAATTTTTTTCTCCATAGTAGGAGCTGATTTAAGATAAGCTCCTATGCAATAGCTAACAGACTGAATTATGTTTTGAGCTGCTTCAATTTTGATAGAACTACTTTCACCATAGGTATAACGTTCTGACTGCACTCCTATAAGTTCTACCAGTTCAAGCTGCAAATCCATCAGACGGGTTTCATTAATTAGTTCCATACGATATGCTTCCATAAGTAAAGACTGGAAGTAATTACTCTGCATCAATCTGCTTTCGTCAGGAATATTTTTGTTCTGTATTTGCTCCATACAACCTCCAAGCTGCCGTTCTACGGCATACATTTTTTCAACTTAATCTTCTAAAATTGTCTTCTTCCCAGACGGCCTTTTCCTGACATCTCATCTGGATCACACTCCAGGAATGCAGTATAATCATCTTCATATCCGTCCGAATCCCGATAGATATCTTCCCCATACCTGGTGTCCCTGCTGATATTTTCTAGTATTGTCGTCCTAAGGAATTCTACGGACCCCTGGCACACATTATCATAATACAGCTTCATCTGTCGAATCAAATCATCATCGGAGATCTGCTCGAGAAATTCATTCTTAAAATAGTAGAAGCATTCCTGAAGTTCCATCAAGGTGCTTACGTAACTATCCTGGTACATGTATGGAGAGTCTGCAAACTCAATAATAATCTTCTGTATCACTCCACCGCCGAATTCAATTCTCCCGTTGCTTTCCAAGGCTTCCTTTCGATTCTCCACGAGCAAGCCGATATCCTGATCTGATAAGGTTAAGTAATATTGCTCCGTAAAGTCATTACACTTTCTTACCTCCATTAATGTATGTTGGTTCAGAATGGATACTGGTAGTAGCATAAAATTATCGTTCAATATACCTCTCTCCTCACAAAAAAGATTTTTTAGAATAGTTATTGACAAGAGCAAAAATATGTGTTATAGTTATTATGAAATATTAGACTTTGAATGCTTTGTATATATCAACTTATAATATAACACTCAAATAATATATTGTCAACCATAAAATAACACCGAGATGACGAAGTCATCTCGGTGTTATTTGAAAAAATTGGTCATTCCTATCTCTTCTACCCTATTCCTTATATAATCTACATTCATCTGATACAAACCAAGCTGTTTCATCCGTTCAAAATATACTGAACCAGAGAAGGTATATTTTTTACTCATCCCCTCTTCAGTTTCCATTGACTCTTTAACAAAAGCAATCATATCCCCGGTAGCAAGCTGCCTCGGAAGTTCCAGAAGCTTCTCTTCTAAGGCATACTTTACACAGTTATATCCTGCCAGAGTTCCTGTCACGATAGCCTCTGTATGCCCTACCATCAAGCCGACTTTTTCGCCTGCACAGAACAAATTGTCCACCCCTGTCACCTTTAATAAGTTGTCCCTCGGTGCCATTGCAAGAAAGCGCATTGAATTGCCTTTTCCACCTGCATATGGATCTTCATAACGAGCCTTTTCAAAGCCTCGTATTTTCCTGAGCTGGTCTAGGTTATAGAAAGGTGTCATAAGTTTCGCATGCCCGGTATCCAATAATATCAGGTTATCCTTAAAGGCCGGTAATGTATATTGCTGACAAGCCTTCATAGCCATATGATCTTCCTTAAGCTCCTCTGGTATCTGAATGACTGCCAATCCCTTCGTATTCAGTTCTTGTTGAATTTCAGATGAGAGGGATTCTTTATATAGCTTACAGGAGCCGCTCATGGCACCCATACTGCCATCAGCCTTCATACCAATCATTTCTTTGATACCGGTTAAGCCTGTTAAACTGACCCTTCCGCCAAAGCTGGGGCACCGTATAATGCACATAGCACAGCCGTTACCGTATTTTGCGCAGTTGCTCATCGGTCCTGCCGTTCCAGTCGCATCTATAAACGAACTTCCCTGATATTCACGACCCTTCTGATCCTTCACGGAGAGTATGGTCTGCTGCTCCTTCACAGCCTCAGTAACCCTAGACTCATAAACAATCTCTACCCCGATATCTGTCAGGTAGTCTACTACCGCAGCCGGTGTACGAACAATATCATATATAGATGCATGACTGTGTCCCGGAAATTCGAGATTCGTATGCCTGGCTGTCCGATCACATATCTGGAAGAGCTCGCCACCCCCCATAGCAATCAGTTCCTCTGTAGCGGTAAATCTACCATTGTTTCTCATGATTCCGCCGACCAAGCCGGTCCCAAGTAGCATGTCCGTCCGCTCTAAGAGTGTTACCTGGGCCCCGGCCTTAGTGGCAGCTACAGCAGCCGCGCATCCTGCCCAGCCACCACCTACAATTACTATTTTAGTCATTTCATATTCCTCCTAAACCCGGAGTTAATAGGTTACTCCGGTTGGTTCATCCCACCCATAAAGAGTATTGTATCTGTCTGAGTATCCCTGATAAAGAATAGGAAAGGGACATCTACGATAAACATAATGAGTGGATCCGCTTCCACCGATGTCGTATCTACACCGATTCCAGTTGCTGCCGCGGCTTTCGTCCCCCACTCTGCAACCTCTATCTTTGCTTTATGCATTACATGACTGACAAATAAGTCATCTCCTATTAAAGATAAATCCGCTTCACCTTCAAGGAAAGCTTGCTTCATGCCCAATTCCTTCAACGAGTCGTTCAAGTCTACAAGACCGTATTCCATCTCAAACTTCGGCAAAGCAACAGCTCCAATTTTCATTACCTCGGCCGTATCAAGTTTATCAAAGAATTGATCCGCCTCTGCTGGTGTCAAATCGTTGAATAATTTTCTAATATTTTTATCCTTCTTGCTTGTATCTGCCGGAATTAGTATATCCATGACAATTCGTCCATCCCCATAAGGAAGCTCAATTCCCTGAATACCATCTTCATTATAATAACGAAATTTCTCTTTGTTTAGATGCATCATGTCCACTTCTGTTGAATGTTGTGCCCCGTAAAACATTCCTCTGCTAGTATCCCTAGGTTCAAAAGGAAGAGACCATTCTCCGTTAAAATATACAGCATTTACCAAGAACAGTTGAAGCATCTCAGGATTCGAAAAAGAATCAAGAAACGGGTCAATCATTCCGTCAGTCCTCTCTGATACCCATAAATTCAGATTATCTAATGTCTCTTTCTTCATAAAATCCACATTAAATATATCCCCGTCATAAAAGTAGCGTACAGGTGATAAAAGTGCATTTTCTATCCGGTGGCTGAATTCACCTTTATTAGATAGCCAAATTGAATTTGCTGCGTTAATCTCTACTTTTTTATCTACATTTTCTAAGGAATCTATCAATAGCTTACTGTTGGCATTCATATATTGATTTGCTTGCTCGCTATATTCTATGGTGTAGTCCTCTAGATTCTGATATCCTAAAAGTTCAGCCATCTCCTCCCTGGTCTTACTGTCTGTGCCGTTATATAGCATGGACAGTGCAAGTGAGATACTGTAAGGAGAGAAAACTATATTATCATCACCCTGTAATTCACGAAAGCTCTGATAAGCAAATTTATTCAGCCCTGCTATATAGTTCTCGTCAAGGGTTTCCAGTTCGACACCTTCCTCATAGGCTTCCAAATCAATTTCCTCATTCATAAGTAAAGAAGCTTCAATCTTTGTTGTCTTATTACAGCCAGCCAGTAGTCCTCCTGTCAGTATGATACATAGCATTAATGCAAAGAATTTTTGTTTCATTATAAAACCTCCCTTTTCTATAATTCTCAGTGTTATCTCAAGCATAAGTGCATCAAGGCATACTTAGGATATTGGTAATTGATTTATACTAATTGGACGATTCTGTCAAGAGTAGAGTTCCAATAATATCCTTGCTGTATTCGCCAATAATTATTCAACTATATTAGTAATATAATTTGAACTATTCTGACAGTATGGATAAATACTTACGAAAAATATTCATCTTAAATTATATTCATATATCTATGTATAATATGGTAAATGTAGGTTTAAATTCTTATATAATACGTATATAACTCTTCATTATTCTCTTTACGAAGAGGTATCGATAAAGCTTTAGAAAGAGCCCTTTGTTTCTCCGAAAAAACTAAATATTATTTATATAAAGTGAACAAAAAATCCCGGAAGTTATCCTTCCAGGACTATTGATATTATATAAATCTCTCTATAAACTCTTGATCCAGCAGCGTCTTCTCTTATGCTGTTCAGCTTCATAATGCTTCCATAGGGATTGAACCTGGCTGTTTTCCTCTAATTCAGGGCCAGTCTCAGCAAATAATATACCATTTTTCCGAGCAGTACTCGTCATGGAATTCAATATAACTGCAGTCAGACCCTTATTTCGCATCTCAGGTACAACAGCAATCAAATACAGATCTAGTACAGTTGCCTTAGCATATGGAGCCCGTAGAACACGGAACCATCCGAAGGGAAATAATCTCCCATTACTTTTCTTAACCGCTTCATTCAATGAGGGCATGGCTAGTCCAAAACCAATCAGCTCCTTTTTCTCATTCTCGAGAAGCTTTACATACACTGCATTCACCAGGAGGATGAATTGGTTAACATATTTATCAACCTGTGCATCAGAAAGTAGAACTGTCCCATAAAGATTGCTGTAGGCTATATTAAGCACATCAAAGACCTTAGGTATGTAAGGCTTAATCTCGCTACGAGTTTTTGGTTCCACTAGGGAGATTTTATGTTTCCTAAGAACTGCTTGTGACAATGTATCTAACTTTTTATTCTCATCTGTAGGCATCTTAATCCTATATTCTACCCAATCCACATCTTTGACGAAGCCAAGCTCCTCCAGATGTCTGACATAGTAGGGGTGATTATAAATAGTTAAAAACATTCCCTCCAGATCAAAACCTTCGACTAACATACCTTCCTGGTCCATATCACAGAACCCTATTGGTCCATGGATCTCGGACAAACCTTCAGAACGTCCCCAAGCTTGCACCGCTCCAAATAAAGCAGAAGAGACTTCTATGTCATCTATAAAATCTACTCTGGAAAAACGAATCCTTCTGGTATCCCACTTTGCATTAGCAGCATTACTGATAATCCCTGCAATCCTCCCGACCGGGCGTCCCTTCTGATATGCTATAAACTGCTTGACACTGCAATACTCATAGGCGGGATTCCTCTTTGGATTAAAATTATTCATTTCATCTGAAACTATGTCTGGAATTGCCTGGGGTACTGACTTGTACATGTCCGCTTGGAAAGATGCAAATATTCTGTGCTCTTTCTTCGTTCTCACTTCCCTGATCTCTACCACGGCACACCTCTTATCCCTCTAACCCGGATTTGCACGGATCGATAATATTCTAGTACTCACTGTAGTGGATGTATCCACACTGCTAATATCTATATTAAAATATTTGCCTAAAGAAATCAATCACATTCAGATAAATTAAGTCGTTTTATATCTCATTTATATATTAGGTGGCATTAATAAGGCCCGATATGCTTTCACTGATTCTACGAGCTATGTAAGGGTTGTTCATCGTATAGAGATGAATTCCATCCACGCCCTGGGAAATCAGGTCAACAATCTGATCTACCGCATACGCAATCCCAGCATCTCGAAGTGCTTCCGAAGAGTTCTCAAAGCGCTGCATCATCTTGGTAAATTTAGACGGAAGACTGGCACCACATAATGTTACCATTCTCTCAATCTGAGCTTTATTTGTTATCGGCATGATCCCAGCCTCAATAGGAACCGTAATACCCTGTTCTCGCGCCCTATCCAGGAAGGAGAAGAAGAAATTATTATCAAAAAACAGTTGGGAAATCAGATGCTCTGCTCCTGCCTCCACCTTCTTCTTTAAGTTTATGATATCTTCGTTAAGACTTACGGAATTAATGTGTCCCTCTGGATAACAGGCACCTGAGATATGGAAGCCTCCTCTAGCTTTTATAAATGCCACCAGTTCACTGGCATATTTAAATTGATTCCTTGGCTCAACATTCGGATTGATGTCTCCACGGAGAGCTAGTATATTTTCGATTCCAATACGTTCTAGGCGGTCAAGCACCCGTTCAATTTCCTCTCTCGTATCATTGAGACAGGTTAAATGAACCAGGGGTTCTATCCCACAATTATCCTTAATCACCGCTGCTATATCACTAGTTATGGTATCCCCAGCATTTCCTCCTGCGCCATAGGTGACACTAATAAAGTCCGGGTGTAGCCCCTTCAGTTCTTCTAGTGTCTTATAAATCGTTTCAATCGGACTGGTCTTCTTTGGAGGAAATACTTCAAAAGAGAGAACCGTCTTCTTCTGTTCGAACAAGGATGCAATTCGCATAATATGTGCT
>DATESP010000022.1:0-2407 GCA_035270645.1 Mobilitalea sp.
CCCTTGACCGCTTCAATCAACGCTTTCGTGATACAATAGGGTGTAGTCCTGGGATCACAGTGTTCGAGGCAGTTAAAGCATTTTTTAACAGGTATCTTAGCACAGCCCACGTTCTCCATAAATGGAGTCATTACAGCTCGACCTGGCATCCCTACCGGACTGATTATAATCTTAATATCTTCTTGCTGTGCATCTAAATATGCTTGCTTAAAGGCATCACTTGCATCGCACTCCTCTGTTACTACGAACCTAGTTGACATCTGTACTCCATCGGCTCCAAGGGACAACATATGCCTTATATCCTCTTGGTCGAAGATGCCTCCGGCAACTATTACAGGTATATCCCTTTGATATCTTTCTTCAAATTCCTTCTTATATTCAATAATACTCTTAATCTCTGCATCAAAATCCATTTCCTCGATATGCTCTAGCTGTTCCTTAGAGAAACCAAGATGTCCGCCAGCCCGGGGGCCTTCTATTACGATAAAGTCCGCAGTAGTATGATACTTTCTGTCCCACATCTTCAGTATAACATTCGCAGCACGAAGGCTTGATACGATGGGAGCAATCTTGGTTTGAAAGCCATTAACCATCTCCGGAAGGGTGATAGGAAGTCCGGCGCCAGAGATAATAACATCCGCTCCTGCTTCACAGGCCGCCTTCACATAACGCTCATATTGTTTAGTCGCTACCATGATATTAACCCCTATGATACCTCCGCCCGCATTCTTCTTAGCCAAATCAATATGCTTCCCAATCGCTAACAGATTTGTATCGATCTGATGCTTTTCAAAATCAGGTTCATCATATCCAATCTGCGCTGTGGAAATAATACCAATACCGCCTTCTTTAGCGACAGCACTTGCAAGTTTCCACCGGCTGACACCGACACCCATGCCTCCTTGAATAATCGGAATTTTAGCTATTAAATCGCCTATCTTTAATGGTTTCATGATCATTGTACACTCTCCTTAATTTATCCATAATTAATCTTTGATTTATTCTTGATTTATTCTTGATTTATTCTTGATTAGTCTTGATTTAATCTTTGATTTATCCTTGATTTATCCTTGATTTATCCTCTTCTATAATATTTTGATTATCAAACTATCTGGCTTATAAAACCCGGTGCAGCCACCGGTATATCAGTAATTATATTCTTATGGAGAAATGTTGTCAAGATGTAATAGTATATTTTTCTATGTAATGTAGTTTTAATAACCATATATGTATATTATTGTATTTAAGTATATGTCTTAGCACAAAGGTAATAGAAACTGCTATAAAATAATGTGAAATATTAATTATACATAATAAATTATTTTCCACATTATTTCATAACAAGAATCATTAATTTAAAGTACTTCTCTCTAATTATGAGTTAATTTTCTTCGAGTCATAACTAATATAATTCCATTATTATTCTGGTTTATGAAAGTATCTTCTTTTCTTTTATGAGTTTTGGAAAGGTGCTAGCTCTAAACGAATGAAAAATCCTCTGTCATGATGGCATACCGGACATTCCTTCGGAGCTTCCTTACCCCAGTGAACATGGCCACAATGTAAGCACATCCACCCTGTTTCAACATCTGCTACATATAGTTTATTTTCCTCCAGAAGCTCTGCAAATCTAGCAAACCGATCTCCATGGGTCTTTTCAATCGCAGCAATCATATGAAACGAGGAAGCTACTTTACTAAATCCTTCTTCCTTGGCGGTATCACCGAAGTCTTTGTACACCGGGTCATATTCCTCATACTCATTATGCTGAGCCATACGTAAAAGCTCTACCAAATTATCTGTGATGTCAACCGGAAATCCACCTTCAATATGAATGTTCTGTCCTGCCATCTCTTTTAGATGATTATAGAATATTTCCGCATGCTCCTTCTCTTGATCTGCTGTAAACTTAAAAATTGCTTCAATAACATGATGATGTTCCTTCTTAGCCTGAGAGGCGGCAAAAGTATACCGATTTCTTGCCTGGCTCTCCCCTGCAAAAGCCTTCATCAAATTTTCCATTGTCTTACTATCCTTAAAATCCATTGCCATATCTTGACCTCCAAAGAGTATTTTCTAAGAGTATTCCCAAGTTGGCATAAATATATTATTGTAATGCTGTTAACCTCTCATGACTAAAGTCACGAGCTTCTAAATCGTTCTAAGCTTTCATTCATTTAATAATACCTCGATATACTTTATAACAAGGGATGTAATTTACTTAATTATAAGACAATAAAATCTATACACAATCATAGTATTCTTTATCAATGAATATATCATCTACAAACTACCTGAGATCATATTCTTTAAGTAGAATATTATTTTCCAGATGAATGTGTTGGTGAAGGTCTAGCTCTAATTCCTCAAGCATCTCATAGGACCTCTTAAAGGTACCACATACATC
>DATESP010000023.1:0-9407 GCA_035270645.1 Mobilitalea sp.
ATCATCAATATAGAAGTTGCCGGGGAGGGCAAAGAAGTGACAAATATCGATTTGGTTTTAGCCACGGATATCCTATCGATGAAATATGCACAGATTAAAGACACATTAAGAGATCTTCCTTCAGGAACGCCTATCAACACCGCGGGAGCAGAGGGTAGTGACTTGGAGTCATTGTTCTACTCCGAAGAGATATCTGAGGAGATTAAAAATCGCATAAATGGAAAATCCTATGGGGAGAAATGTGATATACCCTATGAGGAGCTTCGTTACATCAGGGTATTGTATAATGGGTTTGACGGTAAGACCTACATCGGTGAGTTAATTGTGAATAGAGCCATTGTACAAGATATCATTGAGATATTCAGGGAGCTCTATGCGATTAACTACCCGATTGAACGAATGGTTCTTGTGGATAATTACGAGGCGGATGATATTCGGTCGATGGAGGCGAATAATTCTTCGGCATTTAATTATCGCTTTATAGCCGAGAGTAGCAGAAGGTCAAAGCACAGCTACGGAATAGCCATAGACATTAACCCACTATATAATCCATATATTACGGAGCATGACGGGAATACGACCGTTCTTCCGGGAAATGCTAAAGAGTACGTTGATCGAACAAAGGACCTCGAGTATTATATCCAGAAGGGAGACCCCTGTTATGAAGCATTTATAAAAAGGGGTTTCACCTGGGGTGGAGAATGGAAGAACAGCAAGGATTACCAGCATTTTGAGAAAGAATTGGAGAATTAAACTAGAGGCGGCGTTGTAGGTTAACCCTAAAGGTTTCGTTGATTTTAATATATCATAATGATATAATTACAGATGTCTAAGTAAGAACCTGGACGGATGAGGAGAGACGGTATGAAGCGAGTCTTAATTGTAGATGGTGACCAGGCTATTTGTCGGCAGGTCAAGCAAGCGCTAAGTGCATCTTACAGGGTATCAACAGCAGATTCGGCTGAAAGGGCTTTTGGCTTCCTGTCAGATCATAACCCGGATATTATTTTGATGACATCTACTATCAACGGAAGTGATAGCATAGCATTTCTTAAATTGATTCGAAGAATCCCAGGAATGGGTGAAATACCCATCATGGTTCTTACAGAGCAGGGAGATAGTGAGCTTGAGTCGGAGGCACTTAAAAATGGGGTGGCAGACGTCATAACCAAACCATTTACCAGTGCGCTGCTATTAAATCGGGTAGATACCCAGTTGGAACTGGCAGCATACCGAACCAATGCATTAGAGTTTATTGGATACCAGGATGCTTTATCCGTCAGTATAGCAGAGTTAGTTGAGTGCCGTGATATCACGACAGGGGGTCACTTAAAGAATACAACCGCTTATTTTAAACTCCTTCTGGAGGAAATCATCAGTCTTAAAGCATATAAAGATTTCATACCAGCAGAGGATGTCAGGGATTTAATTCGTTCGGCACCTCTACACGATATAGGTAAGATTGGAATCAATGATGATATCCTGAGGAAGTCGTCTACTCTTGATTATAGTGAATTTGAATATATGAAGACACATACCATTCTAGGAAAAGAGACATTTGAAAAGATTATGAAGGAAACCGGGGAGACCAGATTCCTACAGTTGGCCAGAGACCTAGCATACTGTCATCATGAGAGATGGGACGGTTCAGGTTATCCGAATGGTCTAAAGGGTGAGGAAATTCCGTTCTATGCCAGGATACTTACAATTGCAGATGTATATGATGCCATCACATCTCAGAGAACTTATAAAGAAGCTTACTCTCATATGGAAGCAGTGAAAATAATCCGGGAGGGAAAGGGTACTTTCTTTGACCCGGAGTTGGTGGATATCTTCATGAAGATAAATTACAGATTTGAACAAGCGCAGAAGAACAAATATCGAAAAAGCGCTGAAGACTAGAAAGGAAGCAGTTTATGTCCTATACAGCTCTTTATAGAAAGTTTCGCCCGGATAATTTTAAGGATGTAAAGGGGCAGGAACATATCGTAACGACTTTAAAAAATCAAATAGAAGCAGGAAGAATAGGCCATGCATATCTATTCACTGGTACTAGGGGAACAGGTAAGACCACAGTTGCCAAGCTATTTGCCAAGGTAGTGAACTGTGAACATCCGGTGGACGGCAACCCGTGCAATGAATGCAGCATGTGTAAAGGCATCGCAAATGGTACCTCGATGAATGTTATTGAGATCGATGCTGCCTCCAATAACGGAGTGGATAATGTCCGTGAAATCGTGGATGAAGTACGTTACTCTCCAACTGAAGGACGTTTTAAGGTGTATATAGTCGACGAGGTGCATATGCTTTCGGCAGGTGCTTTTAATGCATTATTAAAGACAATCGAAGAACCACCTTCTTATGTTATATTTATTCTGGCAACGACCGAGGTCCACAAGATCCCGGTAACGATACTATCTCGCTGTCAAAGATATGATTTTAAGCGGATTACCATCGATACGATTACCGATCGTTTGTCAGAGCTAATGAAGGAAGAGAATATCGAAGTTGAGGATAAGGCGCTCCGGTATATAGCTAGAGCGGGGGATGGAGCCTTACGTGACGCTATGAGTTTGTTGGACCAATGCATCTCATTTTACCTGGGAAAGAAAATTACCTATGACAATGTTCTCGAGGTCTTGGGGGCAGTGGATACTTCGGTATTCTCAAAGCTCCTTAAGAGTATAAGAGGGCAGGATGTTACAGGGTGTATCAAGACCCTGGAGGAGATTGAGAGCGGGGGAAGGGAACTGGGCCAGTTCACGATAGACTTTATATGGTATCTGAGAAATCTTCTTCTACTGCAAACTACGGAGGATGTATCGGACATCATTACAGAGATATCTACCGAGAATCTGTTGCTTCTGCAACAGGAAGCTGGTACGGTGGACGCGCAGTCATTAATGCGCTACATCAGGGTATTTTCCGAGTTATCAAACCAAGTTCGATATGCTGCTAGGAAGCGTGTATTGATTGAGATTGCAATAATCAAGCTGTGCAGGCCTGAGATGGAGCTAAATTACGACTCCTTATTTGACAGGATTAGGATACTAGAGCAGAAGCTGGAGAATGGAGTTGTCATGAACGACTCGGGGCAGCAATCTCATACAGAGGAACCGAAAGCAAAGCAGGATAAAAAACCGGTTATTCTTCCTGAGGCACTTCCTGAGGACGTTAAGGAGGCCGCGAAGAACTGGAAGGGAATACTAAATCAGATAACCAGAAAGTCACCAGCGCTAGGGTCCGTATTGTCAGGTGCAACATTAAGCGTGGATGTCGGAGGGCAGGGTCTTCTATTAGTAGTCACCGATAGTATGTATAAGGACATGATTGACAGAGAAGGACATATGCTGCTAATTAAGGAAACAATTGCGCAGATGATTCAAAAGCAGGTACAGGTCAGTTCGAAATACCTGGATAAGAGTAAGGAAAATCTCAACGAAGTAACGGATATTACGAAATTGATTAACATGCCTATCGAATATGAATAGGTATGAATAGGTTTAATGTAGATTGGTACGATTTCCCTTGCATTATAGGATATAAGAATTATATAATCAGACAGAAGGCAATATAGTCTCCTATGCGAACCATGTTCGTATAAAGAAGATGCACGATTTCGTAAGGTAATTATCTTACTTTGTTCGATATGAAATCGGCACGCAGGTACGTTAGGGCGTACTTGAATAAATTAATGATAGAGGAAAATTGAAAGGAGTATTATAAAATGGCTAAAAAAGGTGGATTCCCCGGAGGCGGTTTACCGGGAAATATGAATAATTTAATGAAACAGGCTCAACGTATGCAGAAGCAAATGGAAGACAAGACGAAGGAACTCGAGGACAAAACTTGGGAAGCCAGTGCAGGCGGCGGAGCAGTTAGTGTAACTGTATCAGGAAAGAAAGAGGTTGCTTCCGTTAAGCTTTCAAAGGAAGTGGTTGATCCCGATGATATAGAGATGCTAGAGGATCTAATCGTGGCAGCAGCAAATGAAGCACTTAGGAAGATGGAGGAGGAATCCTCAGAGGTAATGGGTCAGATCACTGGTGGTTTAGGTGGTGGCATGGGTGGACTTGGAGGATTTCCGTTCTAATGGATTATTACAGCAGTAAAATCACTAAGTTAATAGAGGAACTCTCAAGACTTCCGGGCATTGGAACTAAGACGGCCCAGAGGCTTGCTTTTCATATCATAAATATGCCAGAGGACCAAGTCGGTGCACTCTCTAACTCCATGATGGAAGCTAAGAAGAATATACATTACTGTTCTGAATGCCTTACCTTAACGGATAAGGAGCTATGTCCTATCTGCTCTTCCTCCTCACGAAAGAAGAGTCAGATCATGGTGGTTGAGAATCCGAGGGATTTGGCAGCCTATGAGAAGACCGGCAAGTACGAAGGTGTCTACCATGTACTTCACGGTGCTATTTCTCCGATGCTTGGAATCGGACCTGCTGATATTAAGCTAAAGGAGCTGATGCTGCGTCTTCAAGGAGATGTGGAGGAGGTTATCATCGCGACAAACTCCAGCCTGGAGGGAGAAGCGACAGCTATGTATCTCAGCAAGCTGATTAAACCCGCAGGGATCAAGGTAAGCCGGATCGCCAGCGGAATTCCGGTTGGCGGAGACTTAGAATATATCGATGAAGTAACATTGCTTAGGGCATTTGAGGGCAGGGTGGTGTTATAAAGCTACCGTAAAGTTATGTCATCGGGTAATCCTCAATATTGTTAAGGCAACCGCGTTTATCCTCGTCGACAGTAGAAAAAGTAATAGAAAATAATGCGAAAGCATCTAAAAATTCAGACCTAGAGTAGGGCAATGAACCATAAAACGGTTCATCTTAACCGTCCCGTCTCAGGTCTGTTTTATACCCAGGAAGCGCTTTTTCTTCCTGTTTTCAGAACCAGACCACGCATAGCTTCTAACAATTCAACACAGAAAAATTTATGAAAAAATAAAAGTAGCGTCACCGAAGAGGGTTACTGATGTTGAAATTTATAATCACAAATATCAAGGTAAGGTGATTTTGTCCATTGAGGATACTGATACTGAACCGTTTGATAAAGCAAAAAGTATTTTGGATACCATAAATTTTCAGAGGATGAAGCCCAAAACGAGTTAATGATGGAATGGATTTGATAATAGTATAATTACGCCAGCCTGTCATGTTAAGGATTTCTTATTTACATGACAGGTTTTTTATTCACTGTCTGCAATTAATAGTAGAACTCATTAAGAATGTGGTGTAAAATGGAAATTGCTATCAAGAAAAAGCATTGAACCTTTAGTACACTTTGTATTTTGAGTGATTATACATATAGTTTATATAAAAAAATAATGAGAGGAATAGAACAATGAAAGATATTCCAATATACGACACTTTCGCTAAAATTGAACCGATTACGAAAGGAATGTCAGGAGATAAAAAATACTATATTGAAACAGTGGATGGAAACTATCTATTACTACGTATTACAGATTCTTCTGAGTATGCACAGAAAAAGACCGAGTATGAAGTAATGAAAGAAATGTATTCACGAAATGTGCCGATGCCTTACCCTATTGATTTTGGTATTTGTGACAATGGAAAATCTGTGTATACGCTACTAAGTTGGATTGAGGGAGTTGAAGTAGAAGCTATTTTACCTTCCTTATCAACTAAAGAACAATATCAGTTAGGCATAGAATCAGGTGAAATTCTAAGAAAGATACATACAGTTCAGGTAGGAGATGCTGTTCCTGACTGGTCTGAGCGATACTACTCTGTTATAAATCCTCGCATAGAAGCATTTCACTCCGAAGGTGTTCGCTTTCCCGGAGACACCATCATTTTAAAATATCTTGAAAGAAATAGAGAATTACTGAACAATCGTCCTCAATGTCGTCATCATGGAGATTACCATATGGGCAATATGATACAAACTGCATCCGGGCATTTATCGATTATTGATTGGCATACAGTAGATTTTGATAATTATGGAGATCCATGGTATGAGTTTAATCGTATCGGTATTGAGTGTGTGGAATTTGCATCAGGGCAGATTAATGGTTATTTTAATAATAAAGTACCAGAAAAGTTTTGGAAACTATTAATGTATTACCTTTCAGCAAGCGCCATAACTTCCATAGTATGGGCAAAATATTTTGCTCCGGATGAACTACCTTCTATTTTAAAGATGAATACAGACATACTGCATTGGTTTGATGATATGAAAAATCCTGTTCCAACATGGTATATTAAGGAGTTTTGCTGAACAAAGTTATCATTGAACCAGAAATCAGAATTTGAAGTGCTGGCAATGTATATTGGGAGGAAGGTGAATTTATGTCAATAATAAAAGGGTTGGAATGGACATTTAATACAGAAGCAGAAAAGTATGAAAAAATGCGACCAGGATATGTTTCGGAGTTGTACGAAGATATTTATAACTATATTCCAATTGATAAATCCAGTAATGTTGTTGAAATTGGGATTGGAGGAGGACAAGCAACATTGCCAATTTTAAAAACTGGTTGTACGTTAACCGCCGTGGAATATGGTGAGAATTTAGCTGAATTATGCCGTCACAAATTCAGTGAGTTTTCTAGCTTTTCAGTTGTAACAACAAAATTTGAAGATTTTATATGTGATAATAATTTATGTGATTTAATCTACTCTGCATCAGCGTTCCACTGGATACCAGAAGATGTCGGGTACAAAAAGGTTTATAAAATGCTGAAAAGTGGTGGTGCCTTTGCTCGTTTCGCAAATCACCCATACAAGGATAAAGGTAGGGAAGAAATTCATGAAGCACTTCAAAGAATATATGCTAAGTATATGCCCGGTTCTCTTGCCTCTAATGAATACTGTATAGATGATGCGAAAAAGCGTGCAGAGATAGCATTGAAATATGGGTTCATTGACATAAGCTATAAATTGTATCATAGGACAAGAACTTTTTCGGCAAAAGAGTACATATCACTTTTAGGTACTTATTCTGACCACATTGCGATTGAGGAGAATATAAGAAATAAATTCTTTTCAGAAATAGAAGAAACTATTGATAATTTAGGCGGTCAAATCACAATATATGATACCATTGATTTACAACTTGCAAGAAAACCATAATTTTCTGTTATGAGATTAAAACAAAAATCATGAATATGTAAAGGATAATTCTTATGACATTAAATGACTATACCGCAGAAGTGCGTAAATTCCTGGCTAAAATTAATTCAGACAATGAAAATAATCAGCAAAAAGTTGATTGGTTATAAGAAGAGTTTGACCTGTTACAATCCACTATAGAAAAGGTGGACATGCCTAAAGTGCAGCGTCAAGTGTATGATATGATGTTTATTTTGCTTGAAATCGCAGCAGCTAATAACCTTGATTTAGATTGTGAGTGGCAGGCAGGGATGAAAAGAAAATGTGAAAAGTATCTAAAAGAATAGACAGATTGATATAATGTAAATTTAAATTGAAGGGTGATTTCCTTCTTGCAATAATGCAGTGATAGATTTAATTTTGTGGAGGACGACATGGAAACTGTTGAAAATATATTTGGAAGAAATGTTGTAGAAAAAGCATTATTATATGCAAATCATGAATGGTATGCAACTGAGAAAAATGTATTGCATGGAATGGATACTAATGGCATCTTTGTAGATACACCAGATATTTCATGGCATGGTGAGGTGCTTGACTGTGGTTGGTGGAAAGTAAATCAAAAGAATAAAGGTGTGCCATATGGGTGGGGTAATGCATCTACATTGGAAGAGTTTGATAATGGTATAGCAGAAGGAAAATATGCTGGTAATGTTCCTGAGGATAAAACAAGATACAGAAGTTGGTTTTCAATAGGAGTTGACTGTTCAGGATTATTAACAGTGTGTTGGGATTTGCCTAAAAAAATCGTAGCAAGGGATATACCTAATATTGCAGAATGCATAGAGTTTGAAGAAATAATGCAAGGTGATGTATTTGCTATAAGTAGTCATGTTATGCTTTTTAAAGAATTTCTTGATGTAGAAAAAACTATGGTTAAAATTATTGATTCAACACGAAGTACAGGAAGAGTTTCTGAAAGAGATTTTTTAGTGGGTGATTTATTTAGTCAAGGTTACAAGATATATCGTAAGAGATAACTTTCAATTTGCAGAGGTGATTTGATTAGTATTAGTTAGAAATGTTGAAGCGAAAAATTATTAATAAGAAAGAGGTGCGTAAATGCCACATGAATTCATAACACATCTACAGAATCATAATCTTTTAGAGTTAAGTTCTATTCCTAAGAGTGATTTACATAATCATGCTGGGTGCGGAGGAAATGTTAACTATATTGCCTCTCAAATAAATGTAAAAATCGACCAGCCACCAACTGTATTTGAATCTATACTCCATATGTATAATTGGTTTACAGATAACATAAAAGTTCATTGTTCTTATTTAAAACGCCTGGAGGCCTCTTTCGTACAAGCTTCCGATGATAATATACATGTATTGGCAATGAGTTTCGAGACGGATGAAACAAATAAAATTGCTGGTATGGATTTAGGTTTATTTATACAGACTATGAATGATTTCAAGCAGAGGTTAGCTACTTCAACGATATTTTTACCTGAATTAACCTTCAATCGAGCTACTTGTGATGTAAATAGTGCCTACTCTCGACTTGATGAAATATTGTCATATCACTGGTTTAAGTCTATTGATATTTGTAGCGATGAGTGTGTTCAGCCGATAAAAAATTTTAAAAAGATATATAAAAAGGCGAAAGATTCAGGACTTAGACTGAAAGCTCATGTAGGTGAATTTGGCACCGCTGATGATGTAATGGAGGCTGTTGAAGAATTAGGGCTTGATGAAGTCCATCATGGAATTGCAGCAGCAACTTCTCCTTCTATTATGAATTGGTTAGCTGACAACAGGGTTCAATTGAATATATGCCCCTCAAGCAATGTAATGCTGGGGGTGGTAAAAGGCTATAAGGTTCACCCTATAAGAAAATTATATGATTATGGGATACCAGTTACGATTAATACAGATGACTTACTGATTTTTAACCAAACCGTTTCGCAGGAATATTTAAATCTTTATAAAGCCGGATTAATGACTGGTGAGGAATTAAATAATATACGCGAATTAGGACTAAAAGAAATTAATTACTATGTATGATAAAAGGGCGCTTTTTGTCTCACAATATTAGATGCAGACGATAGAAAATTATTTCATTCTGAGAATTATGAAAACGCACGAAGTATATTATTAATAAATCAGGTTGATGAAAAAAGAATCGAAAAAATATGTGATATTATTGCTTCAGTTTCATTTAAAGGCAGTGATACAATCGAGCCTAATTCCATAGAAGGTAAAATTGTACAAGATGCAGATAGGTTAGATGCAATTGGAGCCATTGGAATAG
>DATESP010000024.1:0-8069 GCA_035270645.1 Mobilitalea sp.
TCATCACTCATATAATCAAATATCTCTGACTTTGCTTGCAGGACACCCTGTCGTGATTTTAAGTTCTCCAGGTGACACTGGCCGATATTGGTTATCACACAGATATCCGGCTTTGCGATGCTACTAAGTCGGTGCATCTCACCAAAATCACTAATACCCATCTCTAGAACAGCTATCTCATGTTCCGTGCTAAGCTTTAAAATCGTAAGAGGAAGACCGACTTCATTATTATGATTACCTTCTGTCTTTAAGACCTTATATTTTGTGGCAAGGACACTACTGATGAATTCCTTAGTACTGGTCTTACCTACACTGCCTGTAATACCCACCACTTTAATGTTAAGCTGTGAGCGATACCACCTCGCGATATCTGCCAGTGCAGTAAAGCTGTTTTTAACCAGAATATATGGGCCCTTTGGTGATAGGGGGGCTCTCTCGCACAACACGGCCAAGGCACCATTTTCAAAGACACTGTCTATGAAGCTGTGTCCATCCACACGCTCGCCTACCGTAGCTATAAACAGATAATCCTTCTCGACCCTTCTGGAATCTAGTACCACGCCAGATACTTCACAGCTGGAATAACTCTCATCGCAAAATAGCTTTCCATTGCAAGCTTTTGCTATATTACTTAATGTCATATTCTTCATTACAGTCTCCAGGATGCTATATGCACCTCAATCAGTTTATAAGTAGGATGCGGCTTTACTATATAGTATATTTCCTCAAAGATATTTCAATGATTTTTTCACATAAAGCTTCAAAATCCATTCCGATTACCTTAGCCTCCTGTGGAAGCAGGGAGGTGGGTGTCATCCCAGGAAGGGTATTTGCCTCAAGGCAGAAGATTTCACCCTCCGTGCTTAATATAAAGTCCATACGGGCATAGGTCTTGATGCGCAGAGCGGCAAATACTTTCTCAGCGATATTTTGCATCTGTGTGGTATATTTTTCTTCAAGGATAGCCGGACAGGTCTCTACTGTGCTTCCCGGCTGATACTTATTCTTATAATCATAGAAGCTTACTAGAGGGGCAATCTCAATTACTGGTAAAGCTTTACCATCAATTACACCGACTGAGAATTCTCTTCCATTAATATACTGTTCTATTATGACTTCATTTCCATAGGTAAATGCATTAGAGAGTGCGTCTTTCATCTCATTTGCTACGTTTACTATAGAAACTCCTACACTGGAGCCACCATTGCAGACCTTGACTACACAAGGAAAGGTGTCCCATTTAGGTAGTTCACCCTTCTTGATATGTATTCCCTGCGGTGTTGGAATCTTATAAAATGAGAAAATCTCCTTGGATATCGCTTTGTCCATTGTGATGGCACTACTGGCATAATCGGTTCCAGTATACTTAATTCCCATTAAATCAAAAGCCGCCTGGAGCTTGCCATCCTCGCCATTTTCTCCGTGAAGAGCTAGAAAGACGATATCTGCTTGGCTGCAGATTTCTATTACACCTTGACCGAAGAAGCTGTTCGAATCGTTATTTCGTAAAGCCTTAATCTGATTAATATCCGGGTTACTCTCCTTGATGGCGCCGATATTTGCTGCCCAATCCTTATCTATTTGAAAGAGGTTATCTAATTTTCCTTCGTATCCCAAGTAAACATCCAATAAAATAACCTGATGTCCCTTATTCTTTAATGCGTTATAAATCATTGTTCCTGTTGAAAGAGATACATCTCTTTCAGAGCTGGTTCCTCCAGCCAAAACAACTACCCTCATTTCAATTCCTCACTTTCAATGACAATATTCTATGCACAATAGTATAACGCAAACCTGGAAACAAGTAAAGTAGATGCTTTTGATGTTGATAGCATAGAAAAACTGCCACACAAAAATTGTGTAGCAGTTCATATGCATTATCAATTATTTACAACTATTTATCAGCCTTTAATACATTCCCAAGCATTTTAAAAGAAAATTTTTGTCCGGTATATAGTACAAGACCTTTGTATAATCTTCCGGATAGCATAATGACTAGGAGAGAAAAGACAGTTAGAATAACTAAAGCTATTAAGCCTTGCCCAATTCCTATTGTGCCAGTGATTAGATCTACCGGAACACTGAATGGAATTGTAAAGGGTATTAATCTCGCAATTTTCATTACACCTTCATTACCCATGATGGGTGACAGATAGCATACAAGCCAGCTAATAATTACCGGGAATACGAATATAGCTTGAGTAGTTGCGATGTCCTCCGGCTTTGAAACCATACTGCCAGCAAGGCCTGCGATAAAGCAATAGAACAAAAAGCCAATGGCAAAGATTACAATTGCTAGTAACAGGGCGGGTAAGGTCATTGCAGACTCACCAATATTATCTTTTAGAAAATTAATCACAGTAATAACTGTGTTTTGATATTCAGGATAGATAGCATGAGCAACTGCATTTCCACCATATAGTCCAACAACAATTGCTACAATCCAGGTTAAAAATTGCAGAAGAGCCATAGCTGTAGTCGCTAGTACCTTACCTGTAATCAAAGCATAGGGATGAATCGAAGTTAATAGGGTTTCCATCAGTTTTGAGGTCTTCTCTGTAGAGACTGATTTACTAATATTCTGCCCATATAATAATAGCATCAAGTACAGCATGAGACCGAAGAGCATAGGAGCAAGCATCTTAATAGCGAAGGTAATTTCACTGGCATCTTCGCCAATGTCCGTATAAGAGGTTACCACCTGCTTATTAATGGTTGCCAACTGCACTTCCGATAAACCAGACTGCTCTTGTTTGCTTGTTTCAAAGCTTTCCAACATCATGTCTAGTAGCTTAGTAGCCTGTTTTTGTGAAATGGTTGAATTGGCAGGTATTACGGCTTCCAACTCATAACCACCTTCTATAGTGCTAATAATCACGGCAATAGTCTCAGGAGAGTTTGCTGAAGCTTCATTTAGCACATCGATTTTGGTCTGAGCAGTAGCTACTACAAACTCTGTTTGCTGAAACTTTATATCATCGGGATTCATCATTTTGGAATCTGTTGAAGCTAATCCGCTATGGTCTAGAACATAAACTGCCTCTATTGGAGATACCTTTACTTCTTTTACTTTGTCTGGTTTAGCAACCAGTATATTAATCAGTAATATAGTACCCAGAATGAGGATTGTGACTAAAGCAGTAACAAGCTTAAAGCCGACACCTTTGGTAGCTTGTCGGAATGTAAAGTTAAATACCGTATTCCAACCTTTAAATTTATTTCTCATATTTGACCTCATTTCTGCGCTGCTTCTGCGCGTCCTTTGAAATCTTAAATAAAGTCTTCAGTTTTATAGTGCTTCCATTATGGAGAATTAAGGTTTCATATACCTTTGCTACAAACCGGCTCAAGAAGAAATTAAAGACTAATAGTAGTGCAATAGAGCCTAATGTTATTGGAATGCTTGCCTTTCCGACCAGAATAGCACCAGGTAGTAAAAATGGAGAGGATAAAGGAAATATTAAGGAGAAGGTTACAAATGCATTTTCCCCTGTAGCCATAAGTATATTTGCTGCAGCTAACCCAATATACATCCCGCCTACGTTAACTAATGAAAATATAGTCATTCCTTCATTCATCTCTTCAATCTTGCTGACAGTTGCACCAGCCATTCCTGCTAAGGTTCCAAAGAAAATCATCCCGAGGATAACGACTATAAAGCAGAGTAGGATATTTACTATATTTAAATTCTGAAAGAGGTCATTTGGCAGATACGTTGATAAAATACTTTCACTGCCATTGTTAGAAAGCAGGGCAGAAACCTTATTGGATACAAACAATGCAACCACTATTGATAGCATCTGAATCAATACAGCGGTTAACATGGCTATGATTTTACCAATCATTAGTGCTAAGGGTCTCACTGAAGTTAACAGATATTCTACGACCCTAGTGGATTTCTCTACTACAATTGATGTTGCAATCTGTGAACTTGCCATCATATTTACCATAAATATAGCAAATAAAATACCATAGATAACCCAGTATTCACTGTCAGTAATGGAGGTGTCCTTCTTAATAATAGTACCACCATCGATATCTGCCATAGTGACTACAGTCTTAATTTCTGCACTTAGAATAGCTGTCTGTTCCTCAGTTATACCCAGTGTATTGATTCTAAAGGTCTCAAACTGTGCAGCAACAGCAGCTCCTAGAGCTTCCAGACTGCCATCCTTAACGGGTCCCTCACTTGCCTTGACAAAATCAAGAGAAAACATATCTTCACGCTCAGAAAGAGTAAAGAGGACAGATTCCTGTTCGTCCTTCTCAATTCTATCTGTAACAGTATCATAATCTTCCTTAAGCGGCTCAAAGACAATGTGTTTCATATTGTCATCTGCAAGTAGTTCAGAAAAATCCATATCTGGAAGAGAGGTCTGATTATTAACATAAACCGTATTCACAGGACTTGGTCCGTCTGAACCTTTCTTGCCACCTGAAGTGATTGAAGCAATAATAGGCATGGAAACCAGTGACATAATTACAAGAAACATTAAGGAGATGATATATGCCTTACTTTTAAGAGTTTGTATCAGCGTAAACGAAAGGACATCCTTCCATCCTGTAATATTACTTTTCTTCATGTACTTCGCCCACCTTTTCAATAAATATTTCATGTAGAGAGGGTTCTCTGAGCTCAAACTTGACAATCGGAATATTATCACCTATCAGCTTTGTCAGGAACGCCATAGCTTGTTCCTCGCCCTGAACCTTAAGGTGATATTCACTTGGAGTCTTGTTTGCAATTCTAAGCCCGAAGGAGGTGATATAGGATGAGATATCTACATCACTCTTCATAAAGAGATTAACACGCCCATAGCCCTTTTTAATTTCATTTAGATTCCCTTGAAGTACAGCTTTGCCTCGGTCTAAAATCGTAATATCTGAGCAGAACTCCTCAATCGTTGGCATCTGATGACTGGACATGATTAAGAATTTATTCTTTGCAATCTCTTCCTTAATAATGGTCTTAAAAAGATCGGTATTTACAGGATCGAGACCACTTACAGGCTCATCGAGTATAATTAATTCTGGGTCGGAGATTAATGCTGCCATCAATTGAATCTTTTGCTGATTACCCTTGGACAACTGGTCTGCACGGTTTGCTTTGGAAGCTTTCCTTCCCTTTACCTTGGGTGGAAAGATGTACTCATTAACAACTAGGCGGTCAGACCAGTATTTAATTCGATCCATAGCAGTGTGCTTAGGTACATTGCGTAGCTTTGCAAAATATAGTAGCTGATCCAGTAATGAGTATTTCGGATACAATCCACGTTCCTCCGCAAGATAGCCTATGTTCGTATTTACCGCATCAAGTGGCTTTCCCTTCCATAATACCTCACCACCATTCTTGGCCAACATACCTAAGATAATGCGTAGGGAGGTGGTTTTTCCGGCGCCGTTGGTACCCAGAAGAGCATATACTCCCGGTTCATTAATTTCAAAACTTAGATTATCAACAACAAGCTTATCACCATAACTCTTTGACAAATTTTTAACACTTAAAGACATATTACCCCTCTTTCCCCTTCATACCGTAAAGTGGTATGAATATATGTTTTTATTATTTATTTGACCAGTGGCCCCATAGAAAATTATGTGAGACGCATTTTTTGAATCGCCTTGATTATACCATAAGATTATTTTTTGGAATAGTAATTTTGTATTTTCTAATATTTTTAATCTATTTATAATGTTAAAATAGCCTACATAGAGAGATTTAATGAAGATTTGCGTTGTCACGAGATAGATTATACGATAGTATATAGTTATCCAAATAAACAAAAACTACCAATCAAATTGTATGCCTATGAAAAGCATATGCCTAAAGGAGGGGTGGATACATATGATTCAAAATGGTTATAAGATAAAGCAGTATACGATATCACCTATGGCAGGTATGAAATTGATTGCCAAGGCTCTTATACAAATCCCTGAGGTTCTTGATGCACTGGAGAACAGAACTATTGTGATTATATCTGGAAGAACGAATCGCTATGTGGCAGAACTTGTGGCTATGGTGGGATTAAATGATTCGGAATGTGCTTATCGAATCGCGGTTACCGGATTAGAACAGCAGATCATGAAAATGGATGAAGCATATAAAATGCTTACTTAAGGCTGTTGACGGTGAATAACTATAATTTGACATATAACACCTTAAATGTTAATATTTAGGTGGTAATTTAAGCATATCTAGATATCTTTTGTGTTGAGGAGGCAAGTATGAAAAGGAAATTAATGATTTTATTGTCCAGTGCTATAATGTTAGCTATAGGCTCTCTTGGTGGCAGTACCAAAGCAGCCGCAGCTGCTGATTACACTAATACAGAGTTAAAGATTACTGCAGTTCCAGATATTAATGCAGATTTTCCTGCGACCCTGAATGAATTAAACATCTTTAATGCTACATATGACACATCCTATGGTGCTAATGTTTATAAAATTACATTGGGAAATGATGGATATGTATCACTGGCAATGGCAGCGGGAGAAGTTAAAAAAACTACGTTAGTTGGAGCTAAAACTACTAATTCAGAGGCAACATTAACGGCGACGATATATCGTGATTCCAATTTGCTCTATCCTGTAGCAGCTTCAGTAACTGCAAAGGGAGGAACATTAAAGAAATCAGCTGAGAGAATTGCATTGGATGCAGGAGATTATTATATTGTGATTCAATCCGATATCCCTAGGTACCCGGCAACTGGTACTAATGTGATAGTACAAGGGAAAGCGGTATTTATAGTATATTATCAAAAGGTATATAGTGATGAGAGCTATCGTCCATCCTATGTTGGATTGGAGAATATTCTTAACTTTGAGAATGTATATAAAAGTCTTTTGACTGTCCCGAACCCGAAAGATTATTATAGGTTTGATGTGAAGGATAAATCACTGGTAAAGATTAATTTTATGTATAGCTCCAAAAAAAGTGCCAAATTTGTACTATATGGAATTGACAGGGAGGAGCTTGTAACTAAGACCTTTACGGGTAACAGTGTATGGTATAATGTTGAAAAATACCTAGAGCCTGGGACCTATTACTGTTCCCTTGAGACTGTGACTTTAAATGACGGTGGAGAGACAAGCATATTGCTAAACCAGACTGTATATCCGTTGGTATTGGATAAAGAGAATGGAGCAACAAATTCCTATATTACGGTGGAAACCATTGACCAACCGACTGAGATTAGGTGGGTAAAAGGTAAACTGACTAACTCCGAGCTGGCTAGTAACAAGTGGAAAAGCGGTAAAATAATCACCGATACTAGGATGTTTGGCGTAAATATGAGGGGTTATTATACAGTACGAGTCATGGATGAATATGGGAACATGTTTATGCAGTCCATTAATGTCACCGAGTGCGACAAGAAAGCACCCAAAAAACCAGTAATAAAAACGTATCTGGTAAATACCCAGGTTGTATCGGGAACTGCTGAAAAGGATTCTCTGATTACTGTGACAGTTAATGGTAAGCCATATACCTGTGTTGCTTCCTCGAAAGGAAATTATAAATGCACAATTAGAGTTAATTTGTTAAAAGGTGATATTATTGAGGTTAGTTCCCAAGACATCTCCGGAAATATAAGTACAAGAGCTGAGGTTATTGTAAAATAATTAAAGGGCAGGTATTATAAACTCCCCATGTGGTGAACAGGATACTGCCAACCATATGGGGAGTCTTTTAAGTTATCACTTCTCTGTTTTGCTTCTTTCATTGCCCCCTTCGTGAACTCCTATTTTCTGACCATTTATAATTCCAACATCAGCATTTTGCTTAGGGCGCATCTTTCTTAATTCAGAGTTACTTTTTTCACGGTCCTTTATGCGGTTTTTATTATTATCCATGTCTCGTTGCTCCTTTATAGTGTTTATATTATGCTTGAATAGTATTTCCAAATATGCGTTATGATATGAAGTATATCGTTACAGTTCAGCCATAGATACCGCGAGGTGTTTTATGTGAGCAAAGGTCACATAAAACCCGAGAATTTCATGCGCGAAATGATGCAAAGCAGCATTTCTGTGCATCAAATGTTACTATTTAGCCGTAAGGCTGAATAGTA
>DATESP010000025.1:0-8359 GCA_035270645.1 Mobilitalea sp.
CAGGGTGCAGAGGAACTCGGAACCAGAACTGAAATGAAGAATATGAATTCTTTTAAGGCAATCGCTAGGGCGATTGAAGGAGAAACCAAGCGACAAATCGAACTTTTGGAATTCGGAAAGAAGGTAATTCAGGAGACTAGACGCTGGGACGATAATAAGGATAGCAGCTTTGCGATGCGTTCAAAAGAGGATGCACAGGATTATCGGTACTTTCCAGAACCGGATCTGCCACCAATTGAGATCAGTGATGAATGGCTTAAGAGAATTGGAGATCGACAACCAGAGCTTAGAGATGAGAAGATGCTTCGTTATGAGAGAGATTTTGATATTCCTTCTTATGATGCTGCTATTATCACCGGTTCAAAGCATCTAGCAGACATTTTTGAAGAAACTGTAATGCTAGGAAGCAATCCTAAGGAAGTATCCAATTGGCTTATGGTGGAGACAATGAGACTACTTAAGGAACAGATGATGGAGGCAGAAGAGATTACCTTTGCTCCACATCAACTGGCGAAGCTAATTAAATTGCTGGAGGACAACCGCATTAATAGAACAGTGGCAAAGGAGGTATTCGAAAAGATATTTAAGGAGAATATCAATCCAGAGGAATATGTTGAGAAGAATAGTCTTGGTATGGTATCTGATGACAAGCTGCTTCGTACTACTATAGAGCATATAATTTCAGCTAATTCACAATCCGTAGAGGATTATAGAAATGGGAAGACCAAAGCTATGGGATATATCGTTGGGCAAACTATGAAGGAAATGAAGGGAAAGGCTGACCCAGGTGTAGTTAACCGGATTGTGCAGGAGATGTTAGATTCACTATAGTACATCAAGCATATCAACGCAAGCATATCAATTTTAAATCTAACATTGAATATTTTCCAAGGTTCAGTTATAATGAAGCAGTAATGTTGACATAATTTTCATAATGGAGAAGTAAGATTTATAGATAAAATCTTTCTCACGGTAAGTTTGTGAATACGATGTGCGCACAAACCCAAGATGCGCGGAAATAGCGCAGAAATGAGGTTAAGTATGGAAGATAGAAGAAGAGCGAAGAGGATGCCAGTTACACTTTCCTTGGAAATAATAAACCTGTATAAGCAGGATAACGTACAAGTAAGTAATATTAATGCACCGATAGAGGTAGTGAATATATCAAAGTCCGGAATTGGATTTCGATCTGAGAGCATACTTCCGACAGGTTATTATTTTAATGCCAATATCAATCTGGTGAATCAAGACACAATTCATTGTGTAGTTCAGATTGTTAGGAGTACGCCTGATAAGGATGAGGAAGGTAAGACCATGTACGGAAGTGAATTTGTAGGTATGGCTGCGATATTATCCTATATTTTTGATGAGTATAATGATCGGTTGATGGATGCAGAGGGCAAAGCCTTGATGTCAGATTGAGGCATAGGCTCTGATGATTGATTAAGGTTGTACTGAACATAGATTTTAGGCTTAGGCTCTTATATCAAAAGAGTAGCGCTGAACAGAATTATCGGAGTGCTCCTGTTCCAGTATATCCTCTACAAAGTTATCTTTTGGTTTGGAGTGGTCAACTCTAGCCTGAAGAGTATAGCCCTTATCCATTAGAGAAGTGGAGAGCTCGGGAAGATGTTCGGTTATAATGCGGCCTGAGGCAGAATCTTCAATATAAAAGGTTGCCTGGATTTTGTTCAATTCCATATTCATATGGATATTTAGGGGACCCAGTTCAGACATATCCAAATGAAGTAAAACACTTAGATTGTCCTTCTTATTACGAAGGGTATTCTTTTTATTGAACACATAAAAATCACCATGTACATCCTGGTTCTTAAATTGTATCGGAAGCTGTACATAATTGAATAATTCATTTAAATTCTTCATGAACTGAAGATTGTCCTGCAAGTTCTTTACTGGTTCGGATAAACGCATACTTTCCACGGAATCCTTACTGAACTTGATCAAATCACTTAGTTTCTCAAGATCCTCCTGCAAATTCTTATAGAGTGTCGGTAATGCTTCTTTTTTAGATAGTTGTTCAGGTGTAACCGTCCATTTGTGATGGAGAATCTCCTTCATGAGCTTGTCATATTCTGGTAACTGACGTAGCTGGTTAATGGCCTCCTCTTGTCCGGGAGTGGATTTTCCAAAGATATAGTCAAGTAATCCTTTAAAGTCAGATTGCTTTTCCTCTAGGCTTAAGAATTTATCTGACAGATTATTTATTATTTCTGAAACGAGGGGATCCGCCTGATACTGTAGATCTATTGTCTGCGGCAAGGACTGGTTATCACCTAAATTTTTACTGAAGAGCTGCTCTATTAGCTTGACTGCTTCAGACAAAGGTATAGTTCCCTCTGAGAATTGATTAACTAAGGAGGATGGTAGACTTTCTGGGAGATCGGCAGTTTCTAATAATTTTTGCTCAATTGCCTTACTAAGCAAGGAGAGATCTTCTGAATTAAGAAAGGTAATAAGCTCTGTCTGCGGTGAGCTTATACTGGATTCGAAATCAAGAAAATGAGCAATGTTTTGAGTAAGCTTCTCACCTTCACCAGATAGCAGAGCCTGGTTATCGGCTACCTGTATTTCATTATAAGTCATCTTTGCACTTGTGGGTAAAATATCCTCAGACAAGGTCACATGTCCTTCTGTCTGGAGAATACTTGATGTATCAATAGATAAAGTTTGATTATGATTATCTAGTTTAGTAACAGTTTCTCGAAGTAATTCTATAATATTATTAGATACCTTATTGATATCATTTAGTATCTGATGGGATCCATTCTGATACGACTCAAATTGCCGAAGGTTCGACGCATTCATAGGAATATGATTCTTATGCATAAGCACCAGAGTAAGCGGTGTGGCATCACGGTTCATGCCAGACGACTTCGCCATTAGCTGAAGGGTTTGCTTATCAATCGGCATCTTGTGATTCAACAATTCAAGGACAATTGCTTTATTTCGCTCCGTCATGGGTAGAGCGGAGGCCGTCAAGGCTTTTAGGATGGTCACATCCTGAAGGGGTTGATCCTCTTGCATATATTTTAATGTAAGATGATCTGAACTTTCCTCTGTAATCATAAACTGAGCAGATTGTCCTATGGATAGAGGAACATCACCCGAAAGCTTCGCTGATAGAAGCTGTCCGCCGGGTTCAATTCGAATCTTGACTTCATTGAAGTGAAGATCTACTATTTCACCCTTAATCACCTGGCCCTCTTTAGGCATGGGGGATTTTGAGTCGCTTACAACATTAGCTGCACCGGCACGTGTAACCTGTTGCCTGGCGGCTCCGGTGGAGGAAGTGCTTGTTGATTTTGAGGAAACCTGTGTTGATCTAGTTGTTTTATAACGGGCTAGTGGTGAATCATTAATGTCCATACGGTTCCTCCTTCTACTATGATTAAGTCTATCTAGTATATCGGCGGGGAATATAAATAAGTTAACCGAAAATTACTGTAACTAAATGACAAATCGGCCAATCAGTATGTAGAAAATAAAAATTATGCTTGCATTTTATTCTGAGGAAAGACTTGAATGTGAAGTAGTGTAGATCATATACCCTAAATATATTTCCAGTTAAGACATGTTAATTTGTTAAAAACTATGATAAAGTATTTATATATCAAAAATATAGTTGTTACGGTTACTACGACAACTATCCTACCACACAGGGATTATACTTGTACTTTTTGTATTATTTTATTGTATGAGATTAGGAACATATCTATTTGAAAAGAAGAAGTATTATTTATAAATAATGGAGACTTAAGAATGAATAGTAAAATAAAATTAATTTTATGTGATCTGGATGACACCCTGCTTAATTCAAATAAAGAGGTAACAGGTAGGACAAGAAAGGCACTTTTGGAATGCGCTGGGAGGGGCATAAAGATAGGCTATATCACAGTCCGCTCTCCTAGGAAGGTCGGTAAATTTATCAAAGCACTCCCCTGTGATTGTATCTCTAATTATAACGGAGCTATAATCCGTGTCGGTGACCAGGTGATAGATAACTATGCCATTGACCATAAAGTTGGAATGAACTTAATCGGGTCATTGCTAGAGGAATATCCGGGGGAGGAAAATCCCGGTTTTTTTGTGAGCGCTTATTTTGAACCCTTATGTCTTAATCATAATGTTGTGCGGCTAGCCAAGACACAAGAAGCTACAGGGTATAGCTTGTCTGATGTACCGCCATATAATTTTCAACGGATCCGTATTGTCCCAGGAGAGCATGTACAGCTTGATTTATCGAAATATGCCTCTGAGTATTTGACATTTACGGGTACAATTCATGGCTCAGTCATCGTATCTAGCCGTGAGGCCAATAAAGAAAATGCGGTTCACAGGATCAGGGAGCATTTTGGGTTAGAAAACTCTGAAATTCTCTCCTTTGGTGATGATTTAATTGACATAGGAATGTTAAATGCCAGCGGTATCGGTGTTGCAATGGGAAATGCCGTACAGGAAGTAAAGGATATCGCAGATTATGTGACACTGTCAAATGAGGAAGATGGGATTGCGGAGTATTTATATAACTATATTCTATAGGGAATGTCTATCTTGGAGATCACATAATATTTATAATTAATGATATGAAATTTACAGGATAGCAAGAGGAAAATAATTATGGATAATTATGAAACAAATGATCTTAATGAACTTACATACCGCTTAGCTAAGATTAGCGATGCAGAAGAGCTAAGAAGATTAAACGATGAGTTCAACGGGGAAAATAGTAATTCGATAGAGGGAATCAGTGAAGCTATAGCTAGGGAAGATGCTGAAACTGTATTTGTAGCTGAGGCGAAAGACAGGCTGGTAGGTTTTTGTTGTGGACAATTACTTCGGTCTATGTGCTATAGTGTGTTTTATGCGGAAATAACAGAGATATATGTTGAAGAAGCGCTGCAGAGGAAAGGGATTGGACAGGGATTGATTAACTACGCAGAAGAGTGGTATCGCCAAAATAATATTCATGATTTTCAATTGTTTACCGGAAATGATAATCCGAATGCACAGAGGTTTTATGAACATATTGGATATCGTCCTAACGACGATATACTGTATCGGAAACGAGATTGGTGGATGCAGGAGGATAAAAAATAACTGTATAGAAGAAATTGCATTACATAGTAGGAATAGCATTAATTACAGGGTCTGGATAGATTATCTGATATAATATAGATAGTCCATTCAGACTCTTTTTCGTGAAAATATACAATATTTTAATAATATAGTATTGATTACTATTATCAATTACTATTGACATCATTGAGGCCATAAATTATGATAGTATTATACGATAATTAATATATTTACTTTTATAAATATTTTCCATACAAGGAGGAATTATACAATGAGACAGGAATGGAATGATTTTGAGCCGGGTAGCTGGATTACGGATATTAATGTACGGAGTTTTATTCAACATAACTATACACCCTATGAGGGAGATGCTTCCTTCCTAGTGGGACCTACTGAGAGAACCATTAAGCTTTGGGAAAAAGTGATGGAATTAATGGATGAAGAGAATCGGAAGGGTATCATTGATGCAGAGACCCTGAAGCCTTCTACTATTACTACCTTTGGAGCAGGATACATTGATAAGGACAGGGAGGTAATTGTCGGTTTCCAGACGGACAAGCCTTTAAAGAGGGGAATCATGCCCAACGGTGGAATTCGCGTTGTGAAGAACGCCCTTGAAGCTTACGGCTATACTCTGGATAAGACTACTGAGGAGATCTATACACAGAACAGAAAGACACATAATGACGGTGTATTTGATGCTTATACCGATGCCATGAAGAAGGCTAGACATACCGGAATAATCACCGGACTTCCAGATGCTTATGGAAGAGGACGAATTATCGGAGACTATAGAAGAGTTGCTCTTTATGGCGTAGACCTTTTGATCGCAGATAAACAACAGGAGAAGAAGCTGCTGGAGATACCGATTCTGGAATCACCGGATATCCGTCTCAGGGAGGAGATATCAGAGCAGATTAAAGCTTTAAAACAACTTAAGGAAATGGCTGCCTCCTATGGTTTAGATATCAGCAACCCGGCGAAGAATTCCTTTGAAGCAACCCAGTGGACTTATTTTGCATATCTTGGTGCGATTAAGGAGCAAGACGGAGCTGCAATGAGCCTAGGTCGTGTATCCACCTTCCTTGATATATATTATGAGAGAGATTTAAAGAGTGGACTAATTACCGAAGAAGAAGTTCAGGAGCTGATTGATCAGTTTGTTATGAAATTACGTATGGTTAGGTTCCTTAGGACACCATCATATAATGACTTATTCTCGGGAGATCCTACCTGGGTAACAGAGTCTATCGGAGGTATGGGGCTTGATGGAAGAACACTGGTTACCAAGAGCAGCTATCGTGTACTTCACACTCTATATAACCTAGGGCCTGCACCGGAACCGAATCTAACTATTTTATGGTCAGTATTTTTGCCGGAACCATTTAAAAAATTCTGCTCCAAGGTATCGATTGATACCAGCTCTATTCAATATGAGAGTGATGATATCATGAGGGAGGTCTGGGGTGATGATTACGGCATTGCTTGCTGTGTATCCGCTATGAAAATTGGTCAACAGATGCAGTTTTTTGGAGCTCGAGCTAACCTCGCTAAAGCGCTTCTTTATGCAATTAACGGGGGTAAGGATGAGAAATCTGGCGAACAGGTTGGACCTATGTTTGCTCCAGTTACCGGCGACTATCTGGATTATGATGAGGTTGTAGCCAAATTCGATCAGACTATGGACTGGTTAACCGAATTATATATCAATACTCTCAATGTCATTCATTACATGCATGATAAATACAATTATGAGAGACTACAGATGGCGCTTCATGATATCAATATACTTCGAACCGAAGCCTGTGGAATTGCCGGACTTTCAGTTGTAGCAGATTCCTTATCCGCTATCAAATATGCCAAGGTTAAGGTTATCCGTAACGAGGCAGGATTGGCAGTGGACTATGAGATTGAGGGAGAATATCCTGCATTTGGTAATAATGATGACCGTGTGGATCAGATCGCAGTTGAATTAGTTGAACGCTTTATGAACAAGCTTCGAAAAGTTAAGACCTACCGTGGTGCGAAGCAGACATTATCTGTATTGACAATTACATCAAATGTGGTGTACGGTAAGAAGACTGGAAGCACTCCTGATGGACGTAAGGCTGGTGAAGCATTTGCACCGGGCGCTAATCCGATGCATGGACGGGATAAGAATGGAGCAGTTGCTTCTATGGCTTCCGTGGCCAAGCTTCCTTATAAGCATGCAGAGGATGGAATATCTTATACCTTCTCCATCGTACCGAATGCACTGGGTAAAAACGATGACGAGCGCGTAAATAATCTGTCTGGTATGCTGGATGGTTATTTCCATGATAAGGGTCATCATATCAATGTAAATGTATTCTATCGTGAGACATTAATTGATGCCATGGAACATCCCGAGAAATATCCTCAGCTCACAATTCGTGTATCTGGGTATGCTGTTAACTTTGTGAAGTTAAACCGTGAGCAGCAGTTAGACGTAATTCATCGTACCTTCCATGAGAGGTAATATAAATTAATACTAAATTAATTATTTAAATGACAACTTGGATTAACAAATAGCCCTATGAAAGGCTGGTGATAACATGTATAGAATAGGACGGATACACTCCTTAGAGAGCTTAGGTACCGTGGATGGTCCGGGGATACGCTTTGTGGTATTTATGCAAGGCTGTCCCTTGCGCTGCCAGTTCTGCCATAACCCGGATACTTGGGAGGTTGATAAGGGAAAGGAATATACACCGGAGCAGCTTTTTGGAGAAATTATTAAGTATAAATCCTATATGAACTTTTCCGGAGGAGGAGTGACCTTTACCGGTGGGGAACCACTTCTACAGGCTGAATTTATTCTAGAGGTAAGTAAGCTGTGTAAGAAGGAAGGTATATCAGTAGCTATCGATACCTCCGGCTTTGTATGGAATGATACCGTAAGGGAAGTCCTTGATTATACCGATGTCGTACTTCTTGATATTAAAAACTATGATCCAATTGTCTATGAGTTAGTAACCGGAGTAGAACTTGCCCCGACGCTAAAGCTTTTGGATTATCTTAGAGAGAAGAATATAATTACTTGGATTAGGTATGTACTAGTACCACAGCTTACGGATAATTTAGACAGTATCAGAAAGTTGTCACAGCATCTGGAGGAGTATCCGAATGTGGCCAAAATTGAACTCTTGGCTTTTCATAAGATGGGTGAGTATAAGTGGAATGAGCTTGGGTTGGAATATAAGCTAGCTAATACAAAGGAGCCAAGTAAGGAGCTGCTGCAGGA
>DATESP010000026.1:0-17199 GCA_035270645.1 Mobilitalea sp.
TTATTATCCTTTACCTGTTTTCTTAAATCCTCAAGTACTGCTGTAGTTGTATTAATACCAAGGTCAGACATTATCAGTAATTCTTCCAATTCTTCATAAAAATCATCATCAATACTGGTGAACCCACTAAATAATGCATCAATCCCATTCGCAATACTATTTCTAGTCTTTGATAAGCCCTTTACTAATTTTCCAAAGAATCCGGTTTTATTCTCTCCCATGCTTTACTCATACCTTTCAATTATTCTTAGACTTCAAGTTCATTCTCAATCAAGCTTACTGATACAAGCGTCGAGATACCCTTTTCCTGCATCGTGATACCATATAGAATATCTGCTGCAACCATAGTTCCCCTACGATGCGTAATAATGATAAATTGTGTTTCCTTTGATAATTTGTCCAGGTACTTAGCAAATCTCTTTACGTTTGAATCATCCAAGGCCGCTTCGATCTCGTCTAGGAGACAGAAGGGGGACGGCTTCAAGTTCTGTATGGCAAATAGTAATGATATGGCAGTCAGGGACTTCTCACCACCGGAAAGCTGCATCATATTTTGAAGCTTTTTGCCAGGTGGTTGAGCGTTAATACGGATACCTGCTTCAAGTATATCCTCACCTTCCATAAGCTCCAGATCTGCTTTACCACCACCGAATAATTCTTTGAACACAAAATCAAATTGCTCATTAATAGCAGCAAACTTCTCTAGAAACTGACGGCGCATCTCAGAATCAAGTTCTTCTATTATTTCAAGGAGTGCAGCCTCGGATCTGATTAAATCGTCACTTTGCTTGGATAGAAATTCGAAGCGCTCTGACATGTTTTTAAAGTCTTCAATTGAATTGACGTTAACATCTCCAAGCTCTTTAATGCTGCTCTTGATTTCTTGTATTAACTTTTTTGCCTGGGTAAGACTAATTTCATTCTCCGTAGGATAGGTCAGAGCTGTTGTATAGGTGAGTTCATATTCCTCCCACATATAATTCATCTGAATATCTGCCTGCTCAATAAGCTTATCCTTTTGGCTGTTCAGTCGGAAGCATTCCTTATCAAGGTCATTCATCAAATTAGATAGCTCGTCCCGTTTAGTAAAGAAATTCTTATGGATGGCTGTTATCTGGTCCTTAGCCTGAAGCTGTGTCTTTATCTTTTCATCTAATTCAGTTAGCAAATTACGGAACGAATCCGTCATTTCTTCTAAATTCAAGATATTTTTCTTCTTATCTTCAGCTACCTGGGTGGCTTTTTGGATATCTGCTTTTAAAGCTGCTTGCTCCTCATATAACCTTTCGATATCCTTCTTAACACGTCTTACATTCTCCATCAGGAATTGATTAGACTGTTCAAGGGAGGAAAACTCCATCTTTAGTAAAGAGGCATTATCACCTGCAGCCTGTTCTTTCTCTCTTTCATCCTCAAGGCGTTTTGTAATCTGCTCAATATTAGATTCCTTTTCCTTGTTTTTTTCAAGGTTTTCAGCTAGCGTTATGTTTAGTTTACCCAGATTGATATTTAATTCTTCAGCCTGGTTACCTATCTCATGTAATTCCTTAGTGTATTCATTATAAATAGCCTGTATTTCTGCTTTCTTTGTGAGTTCCCTGTCTAGATTTAACTTAGCGGTATTCTGCTTCAAAAATTCCTCTTGAAGTAGCGTTTTTATCTCCTGTATTTGTTCACGAAGCTGTACCTTAATCTGCTTAGCTGTTTCTTTGCACTGTAGAAGCTCCTTGGTCTGCTCGTTAAGTTTAGAGACTTGTTCCTCTAACTCCTCGATCTCACGGCGTCTTCCGAGTAGGTTACTGGCATTTCTATATGCACCACCGGAGATGGAGCCACCAGGGGTAAGTAATTCCCCATCAATTGTTACAATTCGAAGCGAATAATTGTATTTTTTAGCAATCGTAGTTGCATGATCAATGTGATCTACCACGATTATCTTGCCAAGTAAGTAATCAATTAATACATGAAATTTATCATCCGCCTCAACAATGCTATTAGCAAGTCCGATTACACCCGACTCATTTAGCACCCTGTCATTATGGAAACCATTAGATGATGATATATTTGTCAACGGAAGGAAGGTGGCTCTACCAAATTTATTCTGTTTTAAATATGTAATCAATTGCTTTGCAGATATTTCATCCTCTGTTACTATATTCTGGATGCTTCCACCTAAGGCAGTCTCTATCGCCGTCTCGTACTTTTTCTCGGTTTTTATAATATCAGCCACTACACCTACAATACCATTTATTCGGGTCTTCTGCTCCATGACCTTCTTTATGCTATTACCATATCCCTCATAGCGTTCTGTCAGATTAATCAAAGAGTCAAGCCTTGATTTTTCTCTTAAAAAATGTCCCTGTACATCTGAATACTCTGCGCTAATTTGATCAATATCATTCTGAGTTTCTAGGATTTTATTCTCAATAGAATTGCTTTCCTCAGTATGATGAATAATCTCATCAGAAATACTCTTTAAATCGTCATTACACTTCTCAATAGATTCAGAATACGAAATCTCATCACTTTTATTTTTAATAATTTTCTGGTTCAGTTCTGACTTACGTAGGGTGTTTTGCTCCAGCATAGTCTCATAACGCTGTATATTTCCTTTTATTCCTGAATTGATATTCAGATATTCATAAATACCATTATTACACTCCTCAATTTCCCTAGAGTATAACTTGATATTCTCCCTAATCTGTTCAAGCTCTTCTAATGCATTACTTAACACATCATCCATATCGGAAAGCTTGCCGTCATAAGCTTCTTTCTCTAAAAGATATCCCTGTTCTTCTTTCTTCTTTCTCTGAATATCCTGATCGCTGGCTGTAACTCTACTCTGGTAGTACTTGTCATTCTGAGTTAAGGAGCTAATCTGTTCTTTTAAAACCTTAATTTCGCCTTCAACCTTTTCCTTATTAAGCATTAGCTCATTATAATCAGTTTTATCTGAATCGATACTCTTATCACATTCCTCTAGCTGCTTTTCCAGTCGGAGATACTCTTCCTTGGTGTTCTCGTATTCCTCTTTTGCATGATCTAAATCAGTGGTGGAAATTATAAGTTTCTCTTCTATCTGGTCCTTCGAATTACGAAGCTTTTCATACTCTTTTAGGAACTGATTTACTTCAAGATTCTTTAATTCTTCCTTATATTTTAGATATATCTTTGCAACCTCTGATTGTTTCTCTAGAGGTGAAAGCTGTCTCTCGATTTCCCTCATTATGTCCGTTATTCTAGATAGATTAATTCTTTCTTCATCTAAATTTTTCTCGGCAGCATTCTTTCTCCGTTTAAACTTAACAATTCCGGCTGCTTCATCAAATAATTCTCTACGGTCCTCCGGCTTACCACTTAATATTTTGTCTATCTGGCCTTGACCGATGATAGAATACCCTTCCTTACCAATACCGGTATCCATAAACAATTCCTGTATGTCTCTCAATCTACAGTTCGTTCCATTAATTAAATATTCACTTTCACCTGAACGGTATACCCGTCTTGCAATAATTACCTCGTCATATTCAATTGCAAGTTTATGATCAGAATTATCCAAGGTTATTGCAACAAAAGCATAGCCCAAGGGCTTTCTAGTCTGCGTACCAGCAAAGATGATATCCTCCATCTTTGCACCTCTTAACTGTTTAGCACTCTGCTCGCCAAGTACCCAACGAACCGCATCTGCAATATTACTCTTGCCGCTTCCGTTAGGACCTACGATACCTGTAATCCCATCATGAAATTCCAGTATCATTTTATTAGCGAAGGATTTAAAGCCATGGACCTCAATACTTTTTAAATGCATCTGCGTCTCCCACCCGATTTAAATTATATTCTTCTACATACTATTATTTTTGCTTGTTTGTAACTTTTGAATTGCCTGAGAGGCAGCTTCTTGTTCTGCGGCTTTTTTGGTTTTACCAACTCCTAAACCAATCTGATCATTATCAATGAACACTGCTATCGTGAAGATCTTGTTATGATCGGGACCCTCCTCTGATAATAACTTGTACTTGATCTTCTGCTTATTATCTTCGTTTTGAATTATTTCCTGTAAGATAGTCTTGCTATCAAAAAAGAGCTCTTTGCTATTAACACTTGTCAATATAAATGACTGAATAAACTCTTTTGCATTAGTAAAACCACCATCCAGATAGATTGCACCTATTATCGCTTCCATAGCATCGGATAATATGGAATCTCTGACCCGTCCCCCGGATGCATCCTCTCCCTTACCAAGTAGCAGGGCATCTCCTATATTGAGATCCCTCGCACAGGAGGAAAGTGTCTGCTCACATACAATGCTAGCCCGTAATTTGGTCAAATCACCCTCATTAAGGTCTTTATGCTCTAGATATACATATTCACTGGTCACAAGCTCCAGCACAGCATCTCCCAGATACTCTAGTCGTTCATTATTATTTTCCTTGGTCATCCTCATCTCATTTGCATAGGAACTGTGAGTAAGTGCATGAATTAGTATAGCAGAATCAGAAAAATGATAATTAATCCTGCTTTCTAATGCTAGTTGAGGTGAATGAGTTTTTTTAGTTATATTCATATGATTTTGTCATCTCCTTTTATATATGAAAAGCCCAATAAAATAAGGCAAGCCTTATTCACAGGGCTTTACATAGCACTGATAGAATAATGGTTACTGTTCACTCGTTAGTCAGCGCGAGGTGTTTTACGCAAGTAAAACCCGAGAACTTCATGCGCCAAAGTGCTCTTTTTGCACTTTGTGTGCATAATTGTTGCTGTGAACGAGGTACGAGTGAACAGTAACGAATAATGTATCCAATAATTAATTCAAAGCGTTCTTAATCTGTTCAACTGCATCGGCAACCGTTACTATATTCTCAGCTTCTTCATTGGCGATTTCCATATCAAATTCTTCTTCTATTCCCATTATTATTTGAAATAAATCAAGGGAATCAGCACCTAGATCGTCAACAAAAGTTGTCTCCATCGTTATTTCGTCTTTCTCTACATTCAATACTTCACTAATAATTTTTTGTAATTTCTCTAGTTCCATAATCATTCACCCTTCTTTCATATTTTATATTATGAGTCTAAACTTTCTTCATTACTAAGATTTTTTATTATCTTCTCATTTATATTTTGTTTTGTAAAGGCTACACATTGGAGAATTGAGTTCTTAATCTCATTGCATTTTGAGCTACCATGGGTTTTAACCACCAAACCATTGAGGCCTAATAAAGGAGCTCCTCCATACCTTGAAAAGTCAAAATCTTTTAATGTTTCTTTCAATGCTGATTTACACAGCAATGCACCTATTTTGCTTTTTACGGTACTCGTAAGACCCTGCTTAACCTTCTTCATAAGGGCTGATCCTACACCCTCATATAGCTTTAAAATCACATTACCTACAAAGGCTTCACAAACAATTACATCTGCCCCTCCATAGGGAATATCTCTTGCTTCAATACTACCAATAAAATTAATATCGCTACAATTCTTAAGTAAAGGAAAGGTTTCCTTAACAAGCTGATTACCTTTCTCTTCCTCTGCTCCAATATTAACAATTCCAACCCTAGGATTCTTAATGCCAACGATATTTTCCATATAGATAGAACCTATCTTAGCAAACTGGACCAAATGTGAGGGTCTTGCATCCACATTAGCACCACAATCTGCTAATAAGGATACACCATTCATGGTAGGAAGCAATGGAGTAAGCGGTGGGCGTTCCACACCCTTTATCCTGCCGACAATAAGTTGACCTCCTGCTAACACAGCTCCGGTACTTCCTGCTGAAACAAATGCATCGGCTTCACCGTTCTTTACCAGATTCAATGCTACAACAATAGAGGAATTCTTCTTGCGGCGAATGGCCATAACGGGAGCCTCATTATTTGTAATGACTTCATCTGCATGTACTATTTCTATCTGCTTTTTATCATAATTATACTCACTAAGTGCTTTGCTGATGACATCTTCTTTGCCCACTAATAGCACTTTGATATCATTATTTTCTTGGACTGCCATAACAGCACCTTTAATGATCTCTCCTGGAGCATTGTCCCCACCCATAGCATCTACTGCTACTGTAATTGTTTTATTCATACTACCTCCATACCTGCATGCCTACTAAACAATATACTCGATTATATCCAAAAAATCAACAACTTTTACAATGTATTATTGACTTGTACTAAAGAACGATTACAAGATTGTGATATACTTGTAATCATAACTCTAGATATTCATATTCCGTACTTTGCATAATAATGCGTTCTATGTTCGCATATGTGACACTACGTACTCATATCACGGGATATTTTCGTATTCATACTCATAACTCGGGATATTCGTATTCCGTACTTCGCTTTGCTACGTGACACTACATACTCATAACAACGAGATGACGAAGTCATCTCGTTGTTAAATAAAACAGGGAGTCCCAGAATGATATTATCGCTGGGACACCCTATTCTTATATTTTCTTATAAAAGAAAGACTTATAGTTCAAATAACCAATTTGGCTTGCTTGAATCATCTGTTCTGTGCTTCCAACAAATAAAATAGCATCTTTTTTTAGGGCTGTATGAAAGCCTGAATAAATATTATTCTTAGCCTCATCAGTAAAATAGATTAAGACATTTCTACAGATAATTAAATTGCAATCACTCAGATAATTATCCCTCAGCAGGTCATGCTGCTTAAATTCCACACAATTTTTGATGGAATCGGAAATCTGATATGTTTTATCACTCACCTGAACAAAATATTTTTTCAGAAATTCTTCAGGCAATGACTTCAGACTCTTAATATGGTATATACCTATCTTGGCTTTTTCTATGACCAGCCTATCAATATCGGTAGCGTATACTTTAATTCTATTAAGAGGTAAAAACTTGGATAACAGCATAACCATGGAGTAAGGCTCATCACCAGTAGAGCATGCAGCACTCCAAATCTTTAAATCCTTACTAAAGTGTTCAAATAGGTATGGCAACACTTCATTTTCCATTAAGGTCCATTGTTCAGGATTTCTAAAGAATTCGGATACATTAATAGTAATATAATTAATAAATTCCGAATAAGCTACTTTGTCTGATTTAAGTAATTCTACATAACTGGCATAAGTGGTAATACCGTGTTTTGTAATCAATGAATCAATACGCCTTTTCATCTGACGTTCTTTATAATAATTCAAGTCTATCTTGGTAAGTACGTAAATGGATTGTTTAAATGTTTCATAACTATCCAACACGGCTTTATCTCCTTTGTCCTCAGTAATGTCAGTAAATAATTTTATTCTTCTACTTGTGCTTCTTCTACTTGTGCTTCTTCTGTTTGTACTTCTTCTACCTGTACTTCTTCCTTCTCAGGGGCTTCCAAAGCTTTAATGCTTAAGCTGATTTTCTTATCATCTTTGTTAAATTCTACAACCTTAGCGGTTACTTCCTGGCCGATTTTAAGAGCGTTGGAAGGTTTTTCAACATGTTCCTTAGAAATCTGGGACACATGAAGGAGTGCATCGATACCAGGCTCCAGTTCAACAAATGCACCAAAGTCAGTCATACGGGCAACTTTACCGTTTACGATATTGCCTACAAAATATTTATTCTCTGCATCAATCCAAGGATTCTCTTTCTCGAATTTTAAGCTGAGAGCAATCTTCTCGCCTTGAATATCCTTTACAAATGCTTTAACAATATCTCCAACCTTGAAGGTCTTCTTCGGATTTTCAACTCTTCCCCAAGACATCTCTGAGATATGAAGAAGGCCGTCTGCTCCACCAAGATCGATAAATGCACCAAAATCAGTAATATTCTTTACAGTACCCTCTACAGTCATACCAATTGTAAGCTTCTCAAATAAAGCTTTTTTCAATATTTCTTTCTTGGCAACAATTAATTGCTTACGATCTCCGATAATTCTTCTCTTCTTAGGATTGAATTCGGTGATAACAAAATCAATCTCTACCCCAGCATATTTTGTCAAATCCTTCTCATAGCTGTCAGAAATCAGGCTGGCAGGAATAAATACTCTTGCTTCGTCAACAACAACGCTTAAACCACCATTTAATACAGCTGCAACTTTCGCAGTTAATACCTCATGGTTGTTAAATGCATCTTCGAGTACCTTATTACCCTTTTCTGCTGCAAGTCTCTTATAGGTTAATGCAACCTGGCCTTCACCATCATTTACCTTAAGTATCTTAGCCTGCATAGTCTCGCCGACCTTTACCACAGTGGTTAAGTCCAAGTTAGGTGTGTTAGTGTATTCATTTCTTGTAATGATACCTTCCGACTTATAGCCTATATTTAAGATGATTTCATCTTCTTTAACACCCAAGACAATTCCTTCTACAACATCACCGTTGCTTATTCGTACTACCTTTTCTTCCTCTAACAATTGTTCAAAACTTTTTTCAGACATAACAGTATGAACCTCCTTGATAATTTTGTTTGGGGTCGAAGCCCCTGCTGTAATACCTACGTTTCGATAAGATTTAAACAAATTTAAATCCAGGTCATCAAGTTTCTGTATATAGTAAGTATTTTCACATTCTTCTTTGCAAATATCATATAACTTTTTGGTATTTGAACTTTCCTTTCCACCGATAACAATCATGGCATCGGATTCCTTAGCTAATTGATAAGCTTCCGATTGACGAGTCTGGGTGGCATTACAAATCGTATTTAAAACAAGTATATCATAACCCTTTTTTGATATAATTTCAACTAATACTTGAAATTTAATGTAATTAAATGTCGTCTGTGCTACAATGCACAGTTTTTGACCCAAAGGCATATCAAATTGTTCCGCCTCTGCTATCTCTTCTATTACAGTATAACCGGGCTCTGAATCTGTCTGACCCTTCGGAGCATTTATATCGGGTGACGTATTATTGCACCATCCTATGATACCAGAAACCTCAGGGTGTGAACTTTTCCCGATAATTATAATATGTCTTCCATCTTGTTGCTGCTGTCTAACCACATTATGAATTTTTGTTACAAATGGGCAGGTAGCATCAACAATCTTATGTCCATAGGAAAGAATTTTATTATATACTGCTTCTGAAACCCCGTGGGAACGTATAATTATTGTACCCGTGGGTAACTCTTTTAATTCTTCCAAGACATTAATGACCTGGACACCTTGCCTATTTAAATCTTCGATTACTTCTTCGTTATGGATGATTGGTCCATAGGTATAAACAGCATTATCTTTCTTTACTTCTTCATATACTAAATTCACTGCACGTTGCACACCAAAGCAAAAACCGGCACTATCTGCACTTTTTATATTCAAATTAACCAAACTCCTTTATTGGATATTGTGAAAGTAATCCAGTATGGTCTCTACTACAACGTCAATCGTCATTTCGGAGGTGTCTACTAAGATAGCATCTTTTGCTTGTTTTAAAGGAGCGAATTCCCGAGTCATATCTCTATGATCTCTTTCAATGATATCTTTTTCTATTTCAATTATATCGGCATCTATTCCCTTTTGCTTAAGCTCCTCAAATCTTCTTTTTGCCCGTTCCTTAGAACTAGCTGTCAGATATATCTTAAGGTCTGCAAAAGGAAGTACAAAGGTTCCGATCTCCCTGCCATCCATCACAACATTTTCTTTTTTGGCGAGCTCCCTTTGTAGCTCAACTAATTTTAAGCGGACTACCTTATTTACGGAGCTGGCACTGGCCATATTGCCCACTTCTTCTGTACGGATCAAACTATTAACATTCTCACCATTAAGGATTACAAACTGTTCCCCATCCCGGTATTCAATAGTAACTACTACATCTTTACAGGCCTTCTCAATTCTTTCAATATCTAAAGCCTCAATATTATTGCGTATAAAATATAGGGCCATAGCACGGTACATTGCACCGGTATCTACATATATAAAGTCTAAAGTTTTTGCAATTTTCCTTGCTATTGTGCTTTTTCCTGCACCAGCCGGACCATCAATTGCAATACTGTAATATTTCATAAAAACCTCCAAAATACATATAAAATTATTCTATTGCTTTTCAATAATTCACACTAGCATACACGATGCTGCTTCGCAGCACTACCAATTCCCGGAAGAACAAGGAGTGAGCACCACTGTGCGAGTTTCGTAGTTCTTCCCAAGAATTCAGCTCAGCTGAATTCTTTATTCACACTACTTCCAGCTAAGTATCCTGTTGACCAGGCTATCTGCAGGTTATAACCACCAGTCAAAGCGTCTAGATCGATGACTTCTCCAACAAAGTAAAGACGGTGTACAATCTTTGATTCCATAGTAGAAGGATTAAGCTCTTTTACATTTATTCCGCCTTTGGTAACCACTGCCTGGTTGAAATCACTAAGCTTTGATATATGGAAGTTAAGCTTTTTTAATAGCTTAACTAATCTGAGTCGTTCCTCTTTAGTTATGGAATTCACTTTCTTCTCAGGATCAATAAGACTTAGACGAATAATAACATCAATTAGTTTATTTGGCAATAGGTGGTCCAATGAATTTTTAAATTGTTTATTTTTGAATTCATCAAAATCCCGTAAAATACGGGCATCTAATTGTTCCTCAGATAATGCTGGCTTTAAATCAATTGATAATGTAAGCTGCTCTTTTCTCTTAAGAAAAGGGGATATAAAACTGCTGGCACTGAGCACAACTGGTCCGCTTACACCAAAATGAGTAAATAAAAGCTCACCAAAATCCCTGTATATATTTTTATCACCTGAATTAATCATAATTTCAATATTTTTCAAGGATAAGCCCATTAAATCCTTGACATATGACTCTGTTACATGAATAGGAACCAGAGATGGGGATAAATCAATAACTGTATGCCCGAGCTTTTTAGCAATTTTATATCCGTCACCAGTGGATCCGGTTAATGGATATGATATGCCGCCCGTAGCTATAATTACAGCATCTGCAGTTAGCACAGTCTGCCTTGCCCCTATTCTTAAGCCATGAAAAGAACCTTCTCGAACAACAATTTCACTAACCTCACTATTATAATGGACTTCAACCCCAAGAAGGTTAAGCTCCTGCTTTAATGCTGAGATGACATCTGAGGATTTGTCCGATGTAGGAAACACTCTGTTTCCACGTTCGATTTTAATGGGTAGCCCAAGCTTTTCAAAGAAATCAATTGTATCATAATTACTGAAACAGGCATAAGCCCGATACAAGAACTTGGGATTTGTAACAATATTCTCAAAAAAGCCATCTTTGTCACAGGCATTGGTAATGTTACATCTTCCCTTGCCTGTAATAAATAGCTTTTTACCTAACTTTTCATTCTTTTCAAATAATTCCACTTGTAAACCGTTTCTCGCCGCTGCTATTGCAGCTATCATGCCGGAGGCACCTCCTCCGACTACAAACACTTTTTTCATATTGTCACCTTACATTATTTATTCTGATATTACGCATGTCCGTGAACACTTGATTTTTCTAGAATAACATAAAATCAGGTAATTGTCGAATACAAAACTGTATCGCAACTACCTGATGCTTTGAGTTCATCAATATTCCTAATAGTGGCATATAATAAGAAATTTATATGATATCATGATTCAGAATAGTTACTAATCAATCGCTTAGATACACTTCATCAAAATCAGTCTCAATATGTCCGCCACTATAAGCATTTCCTTCGATGCGGTATATTACGTTATTATAGTTTTCAAGGTTATCAAACAAGCTTAAGGCAATTGCATCCAGAATAGAGGTTTCAAAACCAGCTCCAACATTCTTAGAAGGGGATTTGTCTGCATAGAAGCTAATTATAACTGTATCACCTGTGGTGGTAACACTCTCTACTCCCACGGTTAAAGAATTATCTGCCAACGAAGCAATTACGGTGTCCACAACTAACTGTGGTGTGATCTCATGTTGTTCGGGAATCAGCACAGTTACTGTCTCAATCTCAGCATCAGTATTCACGTTATAGATAATAAGCTCAGTATTTGCTACAGGTTGAATCGCAGCAGGGGTTGGCTCCTTTGTATCAGTAGCATCAATTTTTTTATTATCAGTACTTCCTATAGGGCTTACGTTATTAACATCATCTTCTTGTTGATTTTGATCTATTTCCTGTTCTTTAGCTATCTTCGATTCATCAGAATTCTTATAGGTATTTAATCGGATATTTTTGCATCCGAATAATGACAGCATACAGAATATTATCATAATTAACAAGAATTTCTTATTGTGTCGTTTCATAATAACCTCCTTAAAAGAAATCCAATAAAAAACTTTTTATCAACATCATAATATAATATAACTGTGTCATTTCTATGGTATAGTACTAAACTTATCCCAAAAAATAATAACTATATAAAAATAAATAGATAATTGCGAAATAAATTCAAATTAATAATATTGCACAGCAGGTGATGTTGCAGAGTTGAAGTTAATCGGAAGTAGCGTTGAAGCGTGCAATTGTTTAGTGAGCGTTTTGTAACAAACTGTGTCTAATTAGGTCTAGAGCATAGACTACAGTTCGCTCACGGATTTGCTGACGATCTCCTCTGAGCCGCAATTCCTTTGTAATAATTTTATTATTAATTTGACATGCCAAATAGACTAATCCCACGGGCTTATCTTCGGTTCCACCCTCAGGACCAGCAATACCGGTTGTGGAAATGGTTACATCGCAGCCTGAAGCTTTAGCAGCGCCCACAGCCATCTCTATCGCGGTCTCTTCAGAGACAGCACCGTATTGCTCTAGAGTCTTACTGTTTACGCCAAGAGATTTCATTTTTGCTTCATTGGAATAGGTAATGAAGCCTTCCTGTAATACCTCAGAGACTCCGGAGACATTGACAAGGCGTCCTGCTAGCAGTCCACCCGTACAGGATTCTGCTGTAGCAAGCTTTAATCCAAGACTTTTTAACTGTTTCACGACTACATTTTCCAGGGTTTCTTCTTCCTCTAAGGTATATATATTATCTTTAAAACGAATTTTGAGCTCATCTAGTAAAGGTTCCATCATTCGTTTTGCTTCATCCTTCGTATCTGCAGAACAAGTAACACGAAAATGTACTTCACCAGTTTTGGCATAAGGTGCAATAGTAGGATTGCGTTGACCTTCGATTAGATCTAAAATCATAGTCTCTGCCTTACTTTCGCCTATACCGCATACCTTAACCATCTTGGATACAAATACCTGGTTTTGTAGTTTCTTTAGATAAGGAAGCATACTATTATTAAACATCGGTATCATTTCTCCCGGAGGGCCAGGAAGTAATAGGATTCGTTTCCCATCATCCTCGACGATGTAGCCCGGGGCTGTACCTTTATCATTGTCTATTACTATACAATCTTCTATTTTAAGAGCCTGTTTCCAATTGTTATCGGTTATTTTATAAAGACCTGAATCAGAGTTATTACTCTCCTTAGCCTTGCCAGAATAAGATATCTGTTTAAAATATCCAAGAATCCTTTGCTTAGAAGGTTCATCCATCAGTAATCTCCGACCAAGGACCTTCGCTACGGTTTCTTTTGTAAGATCATCCTGGGTAGGACCGAGGCCTCCGGTTAAAATTACGATATCGGATCTTTGGAGTGCTGTCCGGATTGTATCTCCAAGCCTTTTATCATTATCACCGACAACCACCTGGTAATATGAAGAAAATCCTAATTCTGCGCATTTAATAGATAAATAATTGGCATTGGTATTGACAATATTACCCATTAAAAGTTCTGTACCTACACTTATTAATTCAACTGTCATAGATAAACCTCCAAGATGCCTTTATTATTTATTGCTACCTTCAAAAAATACATGCTTATTCTTAACCATATAATCAACTAAGGAAATTACAGTGAGAACTAAAGCAAGATAAATTGTAACCTGTTCTAATGTATTAATTAAGGGATAATCTAGATTGATTAGAAGCATGGAACATAATACAATCTGAACAACGGTTTTTATCTTTCCCCACCAGCTTGCAGCTATGACAACTCCATTGTCGGATGCAATCAAACGGAAGCCATTGATTATGAACTCCCTGGCTATTATTATAATAACAATCCACGACGGAATTAGTTTATATTCTACTAAGCAGATTAATGCACTGCAAACCAAAAGTTTATCTGCAATAGGATCCATAAACTTACCAAAATTAGTTATTTGGTTATTCTTTCTCGCGAGATATCCATCTAACTTATCTGTAAGCCCTGCCAGAATAAAGATTCCTGCAGCAATATAATTACCATAAGTAATCCCGGGAACGAGCATAAAGACTAAAAAAACTGGAATCATACAAATACGTGCTAATGTTATCTTATTTGGTAAATTCATTATATACACTTCCTTTCGTAATTTCACCGATTAAATCATAGTCCTTTGCACCAGTAACCTTGGCATTTACCAGTTCCCCGGTCATGAGTTCAACTTCAGATTTTATGAAAATAAAACCATCCACTGAAGGTGCATCCATATAGGTCCTTCCAATATATACATCTTCCTCATCTGCTATTCTTCCCTCAATCAGAACATCATAGTTAAGTCCTATCCTTTGGTTAGTAGCTTCGAATACGATGGCCTGTTGGAGCGCCATTAGGCTCTTTTGTCTTTGCTTCTTGATCCTTGCAGGTACCTGTGGCTTTAATTTGGCTGCCGGAGTGTTCTCTTCCTTGGAGTATGTAAATACACCCAGCCGTTCAAATTGTTGTTTTTTAACAAAGTCCTTAAGCTCAGAATGTTCTTCCTCTGTCTCAGTAGGAAAACCGGTAATCAAAGTGGTTCGTAATACTATATCCGGTATATTCGTTCTTAGCTCTGCAATAATTCTTTCCAGATCCTTCTTGTCAGTTTGTCTGCCCATTAATTTTAATATTCTGTCAGAAGCGTGTTGTATGGGTATATCAAGATAATGACATATCTTAGGTTCTTTCTTTATCACTTCAATCAGTTCTGCCGTAATTTCCTCAGGATAACAATATAATAACCTAATCCATGCGATTCCGTCTATCCTGCATAACTTTTCAAGTAGTTGAGGTAAATATTTCTTCCCATATAAATCAACACCATACAGCGTAGTTTCCTGAGCGACAAGAATAAGTTCCCTGACACCCTGTGAAGCTAGATATTCTGCTTCACGAATTAATGTCTCCATAGGTATACTACGATAATTTCCGCGAACCTGAGGTATAATGCAGTAGGTGCAATGTTTATCACAGCCTTCAGCAATTTTAAGATAAGAAAAATGAGATCCAGCGGTCAACATTCTGTTAGAGGAGGTTACAGGCAACTGATCAAGTCCATTAAAGTAGGTATGCTTATTCCCATCCGTCAATTTCTGAATGACATTGAGGATTTCTGTAAAACTGGAGGTTCCAAGCAAAGCATCGACCTCAGGGATCTCAGTCATAATTTCCTCTTTATATCTTTCTGCCAGACATCCGGTTACAATCAACGCCTTTAGGTTTCCAGTCTTCTTATATTCAGCCATTTCAAGTATTGTATTAATACTCTCCTGCTTAGCATCATGTATAAAGCAGCAGGTGTTTATTATAATGGTATCGGCTATTTTCTCATCGTTAGTTATATCGTGTCCATTATCATGCAGAATACCAAGCATGTTTTCACTATCTACTAGGTTTTTATCACAGCCAAGTGATACAAAAAATATTTTCATTATTGCCTCCAAATCTATATGTGCATTAATATTGCTCTATTATTGTATCAGCATTTATCAGAAAAGAAAACATCATTCTACAATAGCTGATATCGTTGGAGCTCATTAATGTTACTGTTCACTCGTTAGTCAGCGCGAGGTGTTTTACGCAAGTAAAACCCGAGAACTTCATGCGCCAAAGTGCTCTTTTTGCACTTTGTGTGCATAATTGTTGCTGTGAACGAGGTACGAGTAAACAGTAACTCATTAATTTTCCATAACAGATTCAACACAGTTATTCATCAGCATGGCAATTGTCATAGCACCTACACCACCTGGTACTGGTGTAATGGCGTTTACTTTAGAAAGCACATCATCAAAATCAACATCACCGCAGAGCTTATTAAATTCATTCCTGTTGATTCCTACATCAATAACTACGGCCCCCTCTTTAACGAAATCCTTAGTTATAAACTTCGTTTTTCCGATGGCAGCTATCAGGATATCAGCACGTTTTGCAACTTCTTTTAAATTCTTAGTCCTAGAGTGGCATACCGTTACTGTCGCATTTTCGCGTAACATTAATATCGCCATCGGTTTCCCGACGATATTACTTCTTCCGACAATTACACATTCCTTTCCCTCAATGGGAATATTATAGCGTTTTAGAAGTTCAATCACACCAGCAGGTGTACAGGACACAAAGCCCTTTTGTCCAATGCTTAATTTGCCAACACTTTGAGGATGGAAGCCATCCACATCTTTTTCGATGGCTATATTTTGAATAATGAGATCCTCATCAATATGCTTAGGCAGAGGCAACTGTACTAGAATACCATTCACGCTATTATCAACATTCAGTTTATGAACAAGTGCTAAGAGTTCTTCCTGGGTGGTTTCCTCCGGAAGCTCATAAGCTAAGGACTTGATGCCAACATATTCACAGGCCTTCTTCTTATTCCCAACATAAACAGTTGAAGCCGGATCCTTTCCGACCTGGATTACACATAAGGTTATCTCTATATTATGATTATTTAGCTCCGCAACCTTTTCCTTCAATTCATCCTTAATCTCTGCAGCTATCTTCTTACCATCAATTATAATTGCCATTATTATATCTCCCATCCTACATATTTATATCTATTCTAATATATTCCATACGATATAACAAGAAATATTTCCTTCTGTTAAAACAGAAAACAACACAAAACCCTCTCTATAAATGTAATAGAGAGGGCTTTGTGATTATACCAAATGATGACGCAGTCATCTATTTATTTCATCTCTTGCTTTTGTAATAATTGATAAGGCAACCACTTAAGATGATTTCTCTCTCATCATCGGTCAGTTCGCCAAGCTTAATGGTAAATTCTTTCATATCCTTATTAACCACATAGGCTTTTACTTCTGATATCTGTTCTGCAACTGCTTTACGGATATCCTGAATGAATATATAGTCCCCATTAGTAAATGGAAGTTCACCCTCAAAAAGGAAAGGTAGCATACCCCAGTTAATCAAATTAGAGCGGTAACGCTTAGTGGCATATTCCTTAGCTATATTAGCCAAGCCACCGAGTACCTTCTGGCAGCTCGC
>DATESP010000027.1:0-4216 GCA_035270645.1 Mobilitalea sp.
GCACCTTTATCACATATTGAACATTTAGCCATCAAAAGCACCTCCCTAAGTAAAATTAAGACCCTTTTGGCCTTACAAACAAATTTATTCTAACAGAATATTAATTATATTGCAAGTAATTTTTTAAAGTAAGTTCTCTATCTGGGATTCCCCCAACACAGTTATGCCTTCCGATGCTAAGAGCTCCGCTAAAACTCCATTCCCCTCTACAATTGTATGAGAAAAGGTTCCATCGTATATCTCATCATGCCCGCAGGAGGGACTACGCTCTTTTAATATTGCATGTTTACAAGCATATAGCTTTGCAAGTTTTAATACCTCATACGCACCTCGTTGAAAAGGCTCCGTAACATCCTCCCCCGATCGATAAATCACCCTACCTGCCACTATTTCCGCAGGCTGCCTGGGTATGGTCAATCCTCCCAATATCTCTGGACATATCGGAATAAGGTGATATCTCTCCATGAGCAGATCCAGGTTCTTAATTAAAGTGCTACTACCATCATATCTGCAATTAACTCCTAATAAACAAGCACTGACTAATATATTCACCACAACATCTTCCCCCTATAGAATGATGATTATCATAATTCACATTACTTTATAGTGGTATCTTCTTGTGAATTCATCGCTTCCTTCACCTTATCATCCAAATCATCCTTCTTCTTAGAACCCTTGGTGAACTTATTAATCAAGTCTGGTACCATATCCAAAACTTTACCTATACCGTCCTGTTCCCTTACATTTACCACTTTGGAGGAACCATTTTGGAGAACTAGCACAGAACTGGGTGTAATCTTACCTCCCATACCGCCACCTGCATTATTCTTTGAATCCTTTGAAAATGCACCTGCCGCAACTCCAAAGCTCACTTCTACTAATGGTAAAATGATTGTCGAATCATCAACTCTAACTGCATCACCAACAACTGTCTTGGTGGTGAGGAAACTGTCCATACCTTTAAATAACGACTCTACCGTTGTATTGAAATTATTTTCTGCCACTATAACGCCTCCTTTAATATTTTAACATTTCTTAGTAATTTTTTAAATTTCTTATCTAATAACAGCTTAATTACTATTATTAGTAATGAACCTATTCTTATTCTTCCTTTGGCATAATGCTTGCCTTCAAAAACCTTATTTTCAAAATCTGGAGTAATCGAAATGTTGTCCCCGTATAAACCATACAAAACACTAAAAGCCCCAAGTGCTTGCCCAGTGGAACAAGGATCACCTGTTCCAAAGGTTAATCTAAGTTTAAGCTTAGTCGGGAAAATATGCTTAAACAATTTAATTATACTCGTAAGGGCTACCTTAAGTCCCTCCCGATTTATCTCTTCTGAGATAAAATCCTGAACTAATTTTATTTTATGTTTTATTCTAAGAGCTTTAGTTAATAATGCTTTAATCTTGCTCCATAATCTGTGAAAGAAATTAAGTATGGATTGATAAATACTTTTAATCTTATGAAATATTTTACGAAATCGGGATTCATGCTGCTCTTCTTTTTTATCTTCATCTAATCTACTAGTCTCCTGATCTAAATACAACTCAGAACTTCGTCTATCTGGAGATTGTTCATTTTCATGTTTATCACCTTGTTTATTATAATCGTCATTAATATACGTATTATTCAGCTCTTTTATCTCTTCATGGTTTTGGATATCCGTCTTATTTTTTCTTATTCGAGATTTATTAACACTTTTCCTGACTTTCTCTGACTTTTTCTTGGCAGTCCGTAAGCTGTCAAATATAGTAAAACCAAATATGCGTAGCCGAATACGATTAATCCCGTCCTGTACTGCAATATTAGCGTGTATTATATGAGCTAGCCAACTGATTCTGCCTTCCACAAGAAGATGCTCACCATGCTCAGCTTCTACCTTATAACGGATGGGAACCAACAAGACTATCAGTATCAGTGCAATAAGTAAACATAACACTGACAAGAGGATAATCCCTATTATTTTAAGTATCAAGAAGATAATATGAAGCATAGTTTTCCATCCCTCCGGCTATTACGGCAGATATCCTCACTAATCGGCTCAGTCTCAATAATTCAATATAAATTCCCGATGCCTACTTTATCGCTTCCTATGTAAAATAGGTCCTGACAGCAAACTCACCGGTCTCTCGGTAAACTTCCATCACCATGTCCTGTACCAACAAAATTGCTTCCTCTTTGCCTTTAGCCAGGCCCACGATTCTTATATCAGCTTTGTCGTAATGAGGAAAGAGAAGTTCATTGGCATCCATAATATCAAATAAATTACTGGGCTGTGATGCAAAGACAATGCAATATACTCCAAAAGTCGCTTCCCTATTGTTAATAGAAGCAATTGCCTTATCCTTTTTCTTTTTCATCTTCTCACCAATATATAATTTAGTTGTCCATTGTATCATACTAGCAACCATGCCTTTCTTCAAGACTTGCAACTTTGGACCGAAGGCACAAAGTTGTCGTGTGAAGATGTTCTATCTTCACATTTCTCCACGATTCGGTTTATAGTAGTATTCCACAAATTACCATAAGTAATACATGGTTATGAAAAATGCCAATTCCGAATTTCAAGCAGGTGCACACTAGCGTCCACGATGCTGCTTCGCAGCATCACCAATGCCCGGAAGAACAAGGAGTTCGCACCACTGTGCGGACTTCGCAGTTCTTCCCGTGTGAATTATGCTTTTTAATAATTCACACTACCCCTCTAAGTGAAACGTGTTTGACATAGGGAGTGAGTATCTGCACATAACTTAGTAGGGTTTCCTTTGAAGGACAGGAAAAGCCGGGAGAAATTATATCACCTGAATCTTTATAAGCCTGCAGATAATAAGCTTTGGCACCCTCAAGCCATTTTCCTATAAGTAGAATATCCTGAGAGGTGTGAAGCTCGTTTACGAGGGTGGTTCTGAATTCATAATCAAGGCTACCGGAGAGTAGGAAGGATACGCTCTCTTCAATAGGTTTTGTGTCAAAACCATCCTTTCCTGCTGTATGTGAATAACTTTCTAAGGAATTCTTGATATCCATAGCAACATAATCAATCAAACGCTGCCTAACTAAATGCTTTATCAGGTCAGGATTAGTACCATTAGTATCAAGCTTAATCTTATAGCCAAGAGCTTTGATTTTAATGATAAATTCGATAAGCTCCGGATACAAGGTCGGTTCTCCACCGGTAATACATATTCCTTCCAGAATATTTATCCTTTTAGCCAGATAGGATAATACCTCTTCCTCCGGTATGACAGGTTGGGTATTAGCTGCGAGCACCAAAGAGGCATTGTGGCAAAAAGGGCATCGCATATTACACCCACCTATAAATATGGTAGCGGCTAGATGTTTTGGGTAATCTAAGAGTGTGGATTTATTAAAGCCATGGATCTGCATATTGTCACCTCTAAGGGGTTATGATACAATTACTATATCAGATTTGAGGTTTGTAGTCCATATGAAAAGGGAACAGTACAATGAATACAGATGAAAAATATATGAAAAAAGCTTTGAAGCAGGCGGAGAACGCATACCGGCTGGGTGAGGTGCCAATTGGGTGTGTGATAGTATATCAGGATAAGATTATAGGCAGAGGATATAATAAACGCAATACAAAGAGGACGACGTTGGCTCATGCGGAGCTAGTTGCAATAAGTAAGGCCAGTAAGATTATAGGGGATTGGCGCCTGGAAGATTGTACGATGTATATAACCCTAGAGCCCTGTCAAATGTGTTCTGGAGCTATCGTTCAAGCCAGAATCAAGCGTGTAGTCGTAGGGACCATGAATCCCAAGGCTGGTTGCGCGGGTTCTATCCTTAACTTACTGCAGATGGAGGAGTTTAACCATCAGGTAGAGCTTACTACCGGTATACTTGAATTAGAATGTACTAAGGTGCTTCAGGATTTTTTTCATGACCTGAGGATCCGCAATAAAAATGAAAAAGCAAAAATTTAAGGAAGTAAAAAGGAAAACACTGAAGGTGTAAAGGGACAGAAAAAAGTCAGAAAAAAGGAAATGCTTGTGGGTTGACATCCCGTTTTAAATCTCGTATACTAGGCATACAGCTTTTTGCTGATAACTTAATATTGTCATAAAATTTCCGTGCAGCCGGGGAGATAGCGGTGCCCTGTACCTGCAATCCGCTACAGCAGGGGTGATGTTCTGCCTAGGGTGACTTATTGTAAGGCAGCCCCTTATAAGTGATGTTGACGTCTGGG
>DATESP010000028.1:0-15869 GCA_035270645.1 Mobilitalea sp.
AATATGCTTATATAAACACTGCTTATATAAACCGCTTATCTAATGAATATATAAACCTTATATGAACCTTATATAAACATGCTTATCAAATTTGTTTATCAAATGTGTTTATCAAATATAAACATATTTAATACCTACAAACGAATAAGCCTATCCATATAAGGATAGGCTTATTCGTTAGAAAATCATCATATTTAATGTTCATTTATAATTATACTGCGCATTCTCCAACTATAATTACCTCGAAGCATCTGCATAATATGGTACTATAATAAAATTACCTGCATGAATAGTGTCTGTTGCTAATCCGTTGCTATCCATTAATTCATCGATATAGTCATTCATGTCATCATATTCGTACGAAATATAATTAGAAGCTATACTCCATAATGTATCACCCTTTTTCACTTCCACACTAGTAACCAGCTTAGTTCTCTCCCCATCCCTCTGGGCAGTAACTGTATTACTAAAAAAATAAAGTGAAAATAAAACCAGGAAGACTAATAAAAAAAATCCCAATATCCACATTCTCTTTCTGTACATCATTACATTATTATCTTTTAATCCATTCATTGTTCTGTTCATTCACTATTCCTCCCACAATACTCATAATTATATCTGTATGTCATTGAACTGATATGTATCCACCGGCTGTCCCGATGCTACGTAACTGTCATTTTCTATATTATAATATGGGGTAAGGTCATCCGATGTCCAAAGTAAAAACAAATATTAATCTTATGAACAATCAATGCAAATATTTGCTAACATATGATGGAATTACTATATATAAATAATAATGCAAACATATGATGCGAACATTTGTTTCCTTATTTTGATTATACAGAACATATATTTGTTTGTCAATAGTTTTTTCGAACACATGTTTCGAACATGCATTTCATTATACAAACATTTTTTCGTTTTTCAGAACATTAGTTTTGCATTTTTATAACAGGTATGCTATAATCAATTAAAATAAAGTGTTTTGGGCGATGATAATGGGCGTACTTAAATTAGCTAATCGCATAATTTCTTATTCGATTTATATAAAATATGATATGGAGGGCTGATACTAGTGGGATATGGTAGGATTAGCAATAAGCAAAAAGAAATATTAGAATACTTGAAATCTCAGATTATTAATAAGGGATATCCACCGGCTGTTCGTGAAATTTGTGAAGCCGTTAAACTGAAATCTACCTCATCTGTTCACTCCCACCTGGAGACATTGGAGAAGAATGGATACATACGTAGAGACCCTTCTAAACCGAGAGCTATTGAGATTATTGATGACGAATTCAATCTAACTAGGCGTGAACTAGTTAATGTACCAGTCGTAGGTGTAATTACTGCAGGACAACCAATACTTGCAGTTGAGAATATTGACAGTTACTTCCCCATTCCATCGGAATATATGCCTAATGAAGATACCTTCATGCTTGTGGTTAGGGGTAATAGTATGATCAATGCTGGAATATTTAACCATGATAAGATTCTGGTTCAGAAACAATCTCATGCTAAGAATGGTGATATTGTCGTGGCTTTGATTGAAGATGAAGTTACAGTTAAGACCTTCTATAAAGAAAATGGGTATTATCGGTTACAGCCTGAGAATGATACTATGGAACCAATCATTGTTCCTGAATTACAGGTTCTTGGTAAAGTAATCGGATTGTTCCGTATCTTCTTATAAAGTTACTATAATCTATTGCACTATGAGTAAAATCCTCTCGATTTTTTAGAATCGGGAGGATTTTCTATATTACTTCTATTAGATTATTACAATCTTAAATTATTATATTAGTTTATTGATTCAGGTGTCAAAAGCCCTTTAAACACCTTGACTACGTCAATTTGCACATTCACTGTCTATATATAAGTGATGCAGAATGTAGTTTGATGAGCAACTGTATGAAGTCGTTGGTGCTTGGACCCTGTGCTTTAGGGCCTTATGCACCACTACGTACTTCATCCAAACGAAAGCGTGTTGCGAATGAACTATGTTTTGCATCACGACTTGTAAATATAATTGTGCAAATTGACGAACTATATTATTAATTTGGCTTTTGACACCTAAATCATTATTACTATATTAGTAAAAGCACGCATATAGACACTTCCAAAAATAGCGCAGTTTTACTATATGACTTACATCTTTCTATACATATACACTTATCCGTTAGGATGACTAAAGCTCTAATTGTTCCTTACTTATTGTCTTTCCGTCTCTCCAGATACGTTCCAAATTATAGAACAGGCGATCCTCCTTGGAGAATACATGAACAACCACATCACCGTAATCCATTAATACCCAGCCTGCACTTCTAATTCCCTCGATACGTTTCGGATCATAACCATTCTTTCCAAGTACATCCTTCACATTGGTTACCAATGCATCCACCTGTGGTGAATTTACACCGTTAGCAATAATAAAATAATCTGCTATGATTGAAATATCTTTAATCTCTATTACTTGGATATCTTCACCCTTCTTTTCGTCAAGGGCTTGATAAACTAATTTAGTCATTTCCTTTGATATGTCCATAATTACCTCCTTGATGCCTCTTAATCGGCATTAGTCAAAGCTTTTCTATCTGCTTTGCTATGTGGCAGTGTTAATGCTCTATAAAATTCATATGTTTCTATTGTTAAGGTGTCAATAGGTTCACCAGTACTATTTAGGTAATCTAAAGTATTTTGTGCGATCATTGTTATGGCAACATCTAAGTTCTGATATGCCATATGACGAATCTCATCAATCCGTGGAATTGGTTGTCGTAAAGGTTCAATATAATCTGCAGTAAATATGATTTTCTCTAATAATGACATTCCAGGTCTTCCTGTAGTGTGCGAATCGATAGCCTTTAATATATCCTCATCATCAATTTTGAATATATCCTTAGCAAAAGCAGCTCCTACCTTGGCATGAAGCAAAATAACTCTCTGCTTCTCTACCTTTGAAACCGGAAGTCTATACTTTTCACATTCCTCCATAAGATTCTCATCAGAAAAATTCTTGGCACAATCATGAAGTATACCCGCAATACTGGCTTTCATAGTATCACAGCCATGAATTAATGCTAAATCATAGGATACCTCTTCTGTACTAAGCGTATGCCGGTATCTTCTTTCGTCCATAAGTGGTTTAACGCTATCTCTCAATTGCTGTAAATCCATGACCTGCTCCTTAGTCCGTCAAATATGGTAGTATACTCATCCCTTAGGTAAGTCTAATGATGATATAATCCGTGTACATTAATATAATCATTCACAGATTTTGGCAGATAATACATAATTGACTTATCAGCTGCATTTCTTTCTCTTATATTGGCTGATGAGATTTCTAGAGTGGGCATGTCAAGCATGATGATACTTGCTCCATAGGACTCTCTAAGCAGCTTAGCCTGAATATTAAGTTGGCTCTGTGGAAGATGATTTCGGCCAGCAGCTACGATTGTACAAAGTTTAAAAACAATCTGTGGATTCATCCATTTTGTCATCGTCAGCAGAGAGTCTGCTCCAACGATAAAATAATATTCTGTATCCGGATTTTCCTTTGTCAAAAGTAATAGAGTGTCTGCTGTATAAGTGGTTCCTTCCCTATCCATCTCAAATGTTGAGATTTCAAAATGAGGATTGTCCCGCGTGGCGAGCATGACCATATTCAATCTGTGCTCATTAGATACAATGTCCAGCTCTTCTTTGTGGGGTGGGTTATTAGAAGGCATAAAAAGAACTCGGTTTAGACCGATTTGTTCATATGCATATTCAGCTAGAAACAAATGTCCGAAATGTATGGGATTAAAGGTTCCACCCATAATACCGACCTTCTTCATATTTACCCTCATTTCTGCGCCGCTTTTTGCGCATCTCTTATAACTTAACCTTATGTTTTTTCTCTTCTGGCAAATCTATTTTTTTCTTATTCTTTGATTCTTTATATAATACAATCTTCTTTCCGATTACTTGTACTAACTCAGAGCGGGTGCGCTCTGACAAGGTTTGTGCAATTTCCTTAGGATCATCAATACAGTTTTTCAGTACGCTAATCTTAATCAGTTCCCTAGCTTCCAATGCATCTGAGATTGCTTCAGTTATTTCTGGTGTTAATGAGGATTTCCCGATCTGAAAGATCGGTTCCATAGTCATGGCCAGACTCTTTAAATATGCTCTTTGTTTAGTTGTCATCCATATGCCCCCTTCCTTTATTTATAATAATCGAACTGTAATCCATACATCTTGACTGTGTCGCCTTCTTCGATTCCCAAGGTTTCCAGTTCCGCTAAGATACCACTGTCCTTTAAGAAATGTTGAAAGAAGGTGAAGCCTTTTTCTGAATCTAAGTTTGTGTAGTCTAGCATTCTCTCTATTCTAGGGCCTTCTACTACATATAAATGCTCATCTTCCTTACGTACTTCATAAGGCTCGTCTGAATCAGCGATATCTTCAGGGAAAAATTCCCTTTCAAATACAATCGGAGTCTTGTCAAGATTCGCAAGTATTTCATTCACATGATACAAAAGTTCCTTAACACCCTTTCCACTGACCGCTGATATAGGAAATACTATGATACCCTTCGGTTCGAAGGTATCCTTCAGCTTCTTGATTACTTCTGCCTCTTCATCACCATAAAATACATCGATTTTATTTGCTGCTATCACCTGCGGGCGATTAATCAGTTCAGGATTATAGGAAGTGAGCTCCGAGTTAATAAGGTTGATATCCTCAATGGGATCTCTTCCTTCCGTTGAAGCTGCATCCACCAAATGGATAATTACCTTGGTACGCTCAATATGTCTTAAAAACTCATGACCTAATCCAAGTCCTTCTGATGCTCCCTCAATCAGTCCCGGAATATCAGCGATGACAAAGCCTTCTCCATCCGAAAGATCGACAACACCAAGATTTGGACTGGTAGTCGTAAAATGATAGTTACCTATCTTCGGCTTCGCATTGGTTACTCTGGCTAATAAGGTGGATTTACCTACATTCGGAAATCCCACTAATCCAACATCAGCGATAACCTTAAGCTCCAATATAACAGTCATTTCCAAGGCTCTTTTCCCTGGTTGGGCATAGGTAGGTGCTTGCATTGTAGAAGTCGCGTAGTGCTGGTTTCCCTTTCCGCCACGTCCACCCTTAAGGATCACTTCTCTCCTATTTGTTTCAGACATATCGGCAACAACTTTGCCACTAGTCTTCTCCTTAATAACAGTCCCAGGTGGTACTTTAAGAATAATATCCTCTCCGTCCTTACCATGGCATTTCTTCCTACTACCATTTTCACCATCCTTGGCGCTGTACTTACGGACATAACGGTAATCCGCCAGTGTATTCAAACCCTCATCCACTTCAAAAATCAGGTCTCCGCCGCGTCCACCGTCACCACCATCAGGACCGCCTGCTGGAACGAAGATTTCCCTACGAAAGCTTACATGTCCATCTCCGCCCTTTCCTGACCGGATACTTATCTCTGCTCTATCTGCAAACATTTTAACCTCCATGATACCACTCCAGGGGTATCTTAATAACTCATTTACATTGTGCTCTCAAAACCATATATACATAATTAGTAACTGTTCAGTGCCTTCGCAGTTCCATTTGCACTACAAAACGGATAAAATACATCCATTTTGGCGCTGACTCACTCGAATCCACTGCGTGATTCTCGGGGGTTCTGAATAGTTACCATAATTATAACCTTAATCATTATAATATTTCGAATAATATTTCAAATTTACTTTTGACACCCTAATAAAATACATTATATCAACATTTCTATAATTTTATTATAATCACTAGCTTTGGTAAATACAACCAGGATTCTATATAAGCATAAAAAACCCCAAATCGCAGACTTGCTGTGAATTTGGGGTTATTACCGAAAAACGGGTAAATAATTGCTATGAGCAATAACGATGCTATGAGCAATGCCAATTGCTTTTGGCAAATACATGCACTATTTACTTTCCACAGGGTGAACACTTGCCTGCTTCTTGTCTCTACCTTTTCTTTCGAATCTAACAACGCCGTCAACTAAAGCAAATAATGTATCATCGCCACCACGTCCAACATTTACTCCGGGATGGATCTTAGTTCCGCGCTGTCTGTAAAGAATATTACCAGCTAGAACAAATTGTCCGTCAGCTCTTTTCGCACCAAGTCTCTTGGATTCGGAATCTCTACCGTTCTTGGTAGATCCAACACCCTTCTTATGAGCAAAAAATTGAAGGTTCATTCTTAACATAGTCTACACCTCCTACATTCAAATATATCAACATTCTGATTTCAATTAATATTCATATAGCTACAGCGATTTAACCTGGGTAATATGAATATACTTATCAGTATATTCATCCCTTATTCCCTGAAGCCCTAGCGTCAGCGAATTCAATAATAAAGTAGTATTATTACTGATTGGTGAAATCACATGAAATTCTATAAGACCTTTCTTTTCCTCCTGTTCATACTGAAACTTATCTGAGGTAAAATGTTCTATAGAATTTATAGTATTGATTACTAAGGTTGTTACAGCCGAGCATATGATATCTTTGCCGGCTTTGGCATAACCTGCATGCCCCATGACCTTAAAGCCTGTAATCATTCCTTCTGAATCTTTATAAATAGTTGCTTTAATCATATCAGCACTACCTATGCATTAATCTTTTCGATTTTAAGTTTAGTATATGGTTGCCTATGACCATTCTTTTTGTGATATCCAGTCTTTCTCTTGTATCTGTAGACAATTATTTTTCTATTCTTGCCTTCTTCTACAACAGTTGCAGAAACCTTTGCGTTAGCTAATGTAGGATTTCCTACTACTAATTCGCCGTTATTTACTGCAAGTACTTGATCAAAGGTATATTCAGCTCCTTCTTCTAATCCGAGCTTCTCTACTTTAATGATATCGCCTTCCGCTACCTTGTACTGTTTTCCACCAGTTGCAATTATTGCGTACATATATGGCACCTCCTATTTATCATTACTCGCCAACTACGGTGTCTTACTAAATAAGAGCTTAAACCTCATTGCGCGGCACACTAAAATATGATAACATATGGAATCTAGTTTGTCAACGAATATTTCATCTATGTCCAATGATTTCATCTATGTTCAGTAATCTTATCTATGTCCAGTGACCTTATCAATGTCCAATGATTTCATCTATGTCCAATGATCTCATCTATGTCCAATTTATATTTCATTATAAAAATCATTTCTATAAAATAACATTAAGGCAGAGTATCCTGTTATACGACATCCTTCAATATTGTCGGGATGTTTACAAGAATACTCTGCCATTATTATATCCTGTTATTATGTACTTTAACTATTCATCACCAAGAACTATATTATTCTTCACCATTTACTGCATTGATAAATGGCTCCCACAAGGTTTGAACTTTCTCAACAGATTCCACTGCTGTTATTTCACCTGCATCTAGTGCATAGGTGATGTCTCCATAACCAATTCCTGCAACTAAATTCAACATACAGATTGTTCCATGCTCGGGTTCGTAGAAGATTGGTAATGTCTCTTCAACTGCTCTGGTATCTCTAAATACTGAATAATAAGGTTGTTTCCAGTCCTCTTCTTCATAACCTGGAGTCACATTGGAATACAGGTTATATGCAAATGCAACATTCTCAGACTTTTCCTTATCTACATTAGCAGGCATTACTACAACATTTTCTGTAAATACTGTCATCATCTTACCCTTAGGTCCCTTAGGGAAGATTACAAAGCCCCAATCATCTTCCATTGCAGCCCAAGTATTAACCTTGTATTCCTCAGCACATTGCATACCAACCTTACCTTCGGTAAAGGTAGAAATAAACCAATCCCAATTAGAGTCTACAGGCTGTGGCATATGGTATCCTTTATCATATAAGCCTCTACCCCATTCAAGAGCCTCTACGAAGTTACCTTCACTGGTAGCATTATAGAACTTACCATCTTTACTTCCGATGAATTTCGCATCATTGGAGAAAACACAGCCTCTAAAGAAATCTACTGAGAAGCTGGAGATACCGTATACATCAGGTGTTCCATCATTGTCAAGATCACGGGTTAGCTGTTTTGCAATATCCTCCATAGCTGCCCAAGTCCATTCGTCCTTTGCCTGTAAATCATATGGCAGATCGGGATCGAGACCAGCCTCTTCAAAAAGCCTCTTATTCCAGAATATACCAAGTCTGGGTTCCATTTTACCTGTAGCCATACCAAAGATATCATCGCCAAAGGTCATCATTTCTTTAACTTGAGGATTCCATTTTTCTTCTGTAAAATCGAAATTCTCTAAGGTGTTAAGAGGATATAGTAATCCTTGTTGCAAAGGTGCTGCCAAGAATGCTTGATCCATTACTAACACATCAGCCAAAGGATCTCCTGTCATAATGGAAGTAACAACAAGCTCCTGATACTCCATCCAGGTTCCAACATTTCTTTGTTGGATAGTGAAATTATACTTATCCATTATTTCTTCACGATAAGCAAGTGTGTCCTCTTCCTTCGTGTTCTTAGGTTCAGAAGCCGTTTCAGGTGACCACCAGTCGCCCACTGTAATAGACATTCCCCCCAAATCCTTCGGAGCTTCCGTAGGTGTCGGTGTAGCAGGAACTTCCTCCGGTACATCTGTAGTATCAGCTGCTTCAACAGGTGCTGTAGTAGGTGCTGTAGTAGGTTCTACTTTCTTATCATCTGTCTTGCCACCACATGCTGTCAACATGAATATCATAAGAGCAACAGCAAGCATTAGTGTACTAATTTTCTTAAAATGATTGTTCATAAAATACCTCCCTTTCCATAATAAATATATTCTACTACAATTCTCTAGAAAAGGGAATATATTTCTTAATGAATTATGTCGATTTTCTATCAATTCACTAATTATACCCCTCTCATCTCCCTTTACAACTTAAATTAACTGTTAAGTACCTTAAAATTACAAATATTCCTCCTTAACAATCATTAATCCAGTATTTGTTCATGAAGGGGCTTTCTAACCTTCTTTCTGGTTACCTCTACCAGTCCTAGGGCTGTCATATCTACCAATGTGGTCTTAATTGGATCTGCTTTCAGAAAAGACTCCAATTCTTCCATCAAAAGTTCTTTATCCTTCGAAAGCTCAAGATCAATGAAATCAATAATTATAATTCCACTCAGATTCCGAAGTCTGATTTGCTTTGCTATTTCCTTGGCAGCTTCCCTGTTCACTTTTAAAAAGGTTTCCTGAACCTTCTTCTTACCTCCTACAGCCTTACCAGTATTTACATCAATTGCGGTCAGTGCTTCCGTAGGCTGAATTACGAGGGTCCCTCCTGATTTTAACCAGACCATAGGTTTTAAGGCTTCCTTAAGTTTCTCATTAATTCCATATAGGTTTGAGAGACTTAAGGTGGCATCAGAATACAGTCTTAATTTCCCGATGTCTTCTACCTGAAAATGTTCTAGATACTCCTTGATATGCTCATATAGCAGGGCATCATCAGTAATAAACTCGTCTACGTGATTGACATAACCATCTCTTATATCACAGATATAATTTGGAGGAGTTCTATAAAGCAGAGAGAACCTATTTTTATGAATTCCGTAGCTACGAATATTTTCAAAGGCACTCTGTAGTTTCATTAATTCATTTATAATAACATCCTCCTGCACATAGGCGGCATTGGTTCTAATAACAAATCCATGATTGTTCGATTCGAAACGCTTTACGATATTACGAAGACGTTTACGTTCCTTTTCATCCTCGATCTTGGCGGAAACACCTAGGGTTGTCTTCCCATAGGTCAGAGCAATATATCTACCGGTTAAGTTAATATTCGATGTTACTACCGGAGCTTTCGTCTTAACATCCTCCTTCGAAACCTGTACAATAAGCTCATCACCAACCTTAATCACCGTCTCCGTTAGTCTGCCCGAAGGATTATCCTCCAAAAGCTTTGTCTCCGGAAGATTTGCTATAATCGGATAGCGGTTTTCTGACATGGAATAATAACACATCCTACCATCTGCGATCTCGATAAAGGCGGCATTAATATTCTTTATGATGTTTTTTACCTTACCAAGGTAAATGTTTCCTAGGATATCCTCACTCTTTGATGAATTCAGAGAAACCTGCACCATATCCCTACCCTCTATGAAGGTAGAAATTATTTTATTATCCTGCTTTGTAATTACAAGCTTCTGCTCCATACACAGCTCCTATCCGACTTATTATCTACCTCTCCAGCTTATCCAGAGAAATCAGTTTTTTACTATCATCTTCCCTTGTATATATCTCTAACCGGTGCACCTGCCACGCAAACCCTGCATATTCTATTCCAAGCTCGTTACAAAAGGCTTCCATCACAAGCTCCGGTTTTAAATTTGAAGAACTTCCGGTGTCCAACTGTAGATACACATTAATTCCATTCACATATTTATCTGCAACACTAGTCACGGCCGAATGATTGTTAGCTACTGCTGTCTCCATGTCCTTTAAGGTTTTATATCGCAAAGCTTCATATTCATTATTATCAAAAGCAGTCAGGGTGATCATCGGCTTGATATCTACAGCCATTTCACTGGTCTTAGTCTTCTTGTTGATAATAATCTCATTTCTATTGATAAATTGACTGAAGGCCTTTTGGAATTTCTCCGGTGTATTTATGTCTTCCTTCACCTGGTATCCATCCTTTAAAGAAACCAGATAATCAGCAGAGCTGACTAAAGCCATAGCGGTAACATTCTTACGGTCTTCTTCCCTCTCCAAGAGAAAACGAAAGTCGATAATTCTAAACCCTTCTGTCATCACCGCATTGATTCGTTCCATCATAACCTCTGGTGCATCTGAGGATAAGAGCTGTAAATCCAAATATTCAGCATCACTGGTCAATCCAACTCCTAGTGGAGCTGCAAAGGACATAATTTGATGGGGGGTAAAGCCTTTAGTATATTCATTATCCGTACCAGCTCTACGAAAAGCCTTCTGAAAATACCTCATTTCATCTAGATGACCTACGAACTTCATCGCACCAAATTTCTGAAACTTAATCCTTACCTTCATAGGGCACCTCCTTCATTGCAAACACCGCATCCAAAGGACTTGGCTCCGCAATTATAGCATGTTTGCCTACAGTTCGGTGTAACTTGTCCGCTCTTCGCTCTGTTTAGTTCCTTCAGCAAGAAATCCTTAGTTACTCCAACATCAATGAAATCCCATGGGAAAATCTCGTCATTTTCTCGCTCTCTACAGCTGTAGAACAGCATGTCAATCTCATTATCCTCAAAGGCTTTCACCCATTTATCATAATTAAAATACTCACTCCAGGAATCATAAAGACAACCAGCCTTATAAGCATCATAGATAACCTTACTAAGCTTCCTATCTCCTCTGGCCATTGCACCCTCTAATATACTTAGTTCTGCTTCATGCCAACTGAATTTAATACTCTTCCTATTCAGCTGTTCATTAAATTTTGCTCTTAGAAAACGTTGCTTAGCCAAATACTCTTCTATAGTATTCATCCTGCACCACTGGAAGGGCGTAAAGGGCTTCGGTACAAAGAACGAAGCACTTGATCCGATACTAACCTTACCGTTTCTCTGATCCTTGGGAATCTCATAGTATTTTCTTGCAATCTGATCAGAGAGTACCGCAATTCCTTCTATATCCTCTTCCGTCTCTGTGGGAAGTCCCATCATAAAATATAGCTTCACTCGAGTCCATCCGCTTTGAAAAGCATCGGCAGCACCTTTTAATATAGCTTCCTCAGTCAATCCTTTATTAATTACATCTCTAAGCCGCTGTGAACCAGCTTCTGGAGCAAAAGTTAAACTACTCTTCCTAACATCCTGAACCTTACTCATAACATCAAGAGCAAAAGCATCGATTCGCAGTGACGGTAAGGAGATATTAATTCCCTTCTGTCCAAATTCCTCAATCAGATAATACACCAACTCCTGAAGCTTGGAGTAGTCGCTAGAGCTTAAAGAACTTAAGGATATCTCCTCATGTCCAGTAGAAGCTAACATTTCTTTAGCAAGTTTCTTCAGATACTCTATGTCTCTTTCTCTTGTCGGCCTATAAACCATGCCTGCTTGACAGAATCTGCAACCGCGGATACAGCCCCTCTGAATTTCTAATATTACTCTGTCCTGAGTTACCTTAATAAATGGAACCAACGGTTTTGTAGGATAATATGCCTCACTTAAATTCGTCTCCACCTGTTTTTTGACCTTATCGGGAGCAGACTGATTCTTCTTGTCAAAGCTTAGGATTGTCCCATCCTCCTTATACTCCACTTCATAAAGAGACGGTACATACATTCCTTCAATCTGTGACACACCAATCAAATATTCCTGTCTTGTCCTACCCAACCTCTTATATTCGTTATATAAATCCAATATCTCATTATAAGAAGTCTCACCCTCACCAATATAGAAGAAGTCAAAGAAATCCGCTATAGGCTCAGGATTATATGAACAGGGTCCACCTCCGATTACAATTGGGTCTTCCTCAGTCCTATCCTTCGCATAGATTGGTATCTGGGACAGCTCCAGAACCTGAAGAATATTCGTATAACACATCTCATATTGAAGAGTTATGCCAAGAAAATCAAAGTTTTTAATTGGATCTTGACTTTCCAATGCAAAAAGAGGGATATTTCGCTCCCTCATCAGCTTATCTAAATCCACCCATGGAGAATACACCCGTTCACAATAGGTATCTTCCCTGCGGTTTAATATATCATATAAAATCTGTATTCCAAGATGAGACATTCCTATCTCATATACATCAGGAAAACACATACAGAACCGTATCGCCATCTCTGCTGGGTTTTTCACCTGCATATTGACTTCTCCGCCAATATACCGAGCAGGCTTTTCCACGGATAATAATATCTCATCGGATAGTGCTAGTTTTCTCATTTCAACAATCCTTTCGTTCATTCCTATCCGATATTATAACTGAAAAGTGAACAAAATACAACGAATAATCTAGGCTACTCAACTAGCTTCCGTGCTAACTGTTACTGATCACTCGTACCTCGTTCACAGCAACAATTATGCACACAAAGTGCAAAAAGAGCACTTTGGCGCATGAAGTTCTCGGGTTTTACTTGCGTAAAACGCCTCGCGTTGACTAACGAGTGAACAGTAACTGCTAACTCCCTCTTCGCAAATCTATATCTACTTTAAAAAGGAAACTATCATTTCCTCCAATTCTGATATGCTGTCCTTCCCTGTGACGAATTCCTGTATAGTCTGATTTGAGAAATCCCCTAGCTTTATATTAAATTTATCAATGATAAAAATGCTTAGAAATATTACGATAGCACAGACTGTACGTATGATCAAGGCTCGAAAGGAAGCCTCTTCATAAGCTTCGTTATCTCCAACATCTTCCCGAAAAAGTTTCATACCTTTAACCTTCTTCTTAGGCACTTGCTCAGAATGAGAAGTAGAATCTTCCTCTCCTCGATCCTCAAGATTTCTTCCCACAGAAGGTGCCACATTCATCTGTTTTATACAAGCTTCCCTTGCTTGCCGTATGTATTCAGCCCTAGATAATTGAGGATATGCATCCACTTCATCACTTTTCTCATTTTGAATGTCTATAGCATTATTATATGTAGCATCACTTGTATAATCCTGTGCATTTTCCTTAGTAGATGCCTGCCTTAAATTCTTACTGGTTCTGTTATAATCAGAGTTAGAAAATAAAGAGCCGCTACGTTCAACTGACTTCTTATCCTCAGTAACACGGCCAGAAGTAAATAAGTTATCATTTATATTGTTCGACAGACTTTTCTCAATCTGATGTATCATCCTGTCCTCGACATTGGCATCCATCCGGCATACTCCTTTCTGATTTAAATATGCTTGTATCCTATTTAATTATATTTATATCCCATCTCACTTATACCAGAATTGTACATATTATATTACAATGGGTAAAAAATTAGCGGCTACCTAAAATGAAGATAGCCGTTAGTGATATAAATAATTTATCTTAAAGAGCTGAGTCATATCTTTTAAGATACTGTACTGCAATCTGAGTCCTGTGCTCCAATCCAGTCTTCTCCAGGATGGTACTGATATGATTTCTTACTGTTCCATTGGTCAGATAGAGCTTCTCTCCAATCTCTTTATTGGATAACCCCTCCGATATCAATTTAACAATTTCTATTTCTCTAGGTGATAGCAGGAGTTCAAACATACTGTCCTCTGAGCAATTATGAGAAATATTATTACGGATAAATTCTAGAATATCGGCTTGGAATACCGTGCCTCCGCTATTTACTACCCGGATTGCGGAAAGTATCCTCTCAGCAGGACTGTTCTTTAAGATGTAACCATTAACCCCTGCCTTCAGAGCTCTTAGAATAAGTTCCGGTTCATCAAAGGTAGTTAGGAGCAGAGGGTTGGACAGCTTTGATGCCATGATCTCTTGGGATGCCTGTATACCATCCATTATCGGCATACGGATATCTAGCATGGTAACATCGGGCTTAAAATGCCTACATAGTTCAACAGCCTGTTCTCCGTTCTCTGCTGTACCTAAAAACTCCATATCCTGCTGAGTTTCAATAATCATCCTAAGACCTTCTCTAATAATAGCATCATCGTCTGCAATCAATATTCGAATCATATAAGTAACCATACCTTTCCTCAAATACTTGAACACTTTGGGCCCTATCTTCAACTAGTATGTAAATATATTTGTCACCGAAAAACCATTCTCTCCCTTATTAAAATAGCATCGACCCTTGGCGTTCACAGTACGTTCTTCAATCGCTTCAAGCCCCATATCCTTTTCAAAAGCTTCGTCGGATTTTCCATTATCCTTATATTCTACCTTAATAATTTTCTTAAATACTTCTATATTAAGTATAAACTCTGTAGCATTAGAATGCTTCAAAAGATTAGTCAGACATTCATTTAGGTTATCATGGATGCACGCCCATATTTCCAGAGATATATTATTTAGATCTCCTGTAGTCTTAATCTTAGTGGACTTATTATAACTGACCTTGAATTCCTCCAGAGTGGAAGTGACTTCATTTATTCCCAGAAGATGCCTTCCAGTCCTCTCCTCACGGAGTGCTAAGCGAATCTCATCTACACCCTCCCTAAGATTAATGATTGCTTTCTGTAGGCTTACGGAGGCTTTCTCTGGATTGTCCTTCATTACTAACATTGCTGCCTCAAGCATAATAATACTACCTGACACCCCATGTCCGATTTGATCATGGATTCGTGCTGCTATTCGATTCCTTTCCTCTAGCGAAGCAGTAAATTTCAAGGTTTTGATTAATCCCCTCATATCTATTAGCTTCTGATTAAGCTCATTTATGGTTTCATTCTGTTGTTCATTAATCTTACGGCAATAAGATAGTTTATTCAATATTTCCCTGCAAAAAAGTAATAGTGCAGCAAGACTCATAGCCAGAATCAAAGTCTCCTTACCTGGCATCATGGCTAAGATAAACAGTGTAATCGCTACTACGACAATCTGATAGAACATGTTTTGGTCAATCGTAAGATCAAATAGGTGAAGTAATAAAATAATAAATACCGGAAATAAGATGTCCATTCCTATTCCAAAGCAGATTGCCATGGATGTGATAATTGTTAATACTATTATGTTTTTCCTATGTAAAAGTCGGTATAGTAGTAGCTCCAATACAAATATGCAGGCAAAGCTAAGAGCCGATATAACCCTCAGGATCATATCGGCTTTCGCATAATCTGCTATCAGGAGTGAAGCTATAACCGCTATCATTTTTACTAATAGATAGAGGATTGGCTTATCAACCATAGTATCGTCCGCCTTAACTATTCTTATAGTTTTGAGAAAATAGTACAGCTCCAATTA
>DATESP010000029.1:0-4854 GCA_035270645.1 Mobilitalea sp.
AATTACTCCGCCAATTTTTCGGCATCCATATCTAGCATCTTCTTGGTTATTTTCGCTGCAACCAGACTATCCATTTCAGCCAAAATTTCTGCACTTTCCTTCGGCTTCATAGCCAGTAATATCTGTGCCACCGACTCAACATCAGCTGTCATGGTTTCTAAAATTTTTGCTGCTGCTCCAGAATCCATGTTCTTGTAGATATTGGCCTTTTCGAGGATGGCATCCGAGTATTGTAGCTGCTCTATTACTTGACGATATATCTCCTCTGCATTTGCAGGATTGATCTCTTCAAAGTACTTCTTGTATTCTTCGATATCAGGTGCTGCCTCTGCAAATACCACCTTCTTATCAAATTCCTTCTGTCTTTCTTCAAAGGCAAGCTGGTTCTCTTCAAACACCTTCAGGCGGTCAATCTCTGCCTGTAGCTCTGCACTAGCCTCTTCCTTACCTGTATTGTTCTTATTAGTATTCTCTAATTGCTGCTCTAGCTCCTTAATCCTTGCCACTGCCTCTGGTAGTGATGAATATTCATAATCATTCTCCTCCGCCAGTTTTTCCTCAGGTACCTCAGGAAGAATCCGATTAATCAGCGGTACATCCTTTAATATAGGCCTCAACACTCCAGAACCAAACCCTCCGACATCTAGTTTTATTAGCAATGCAAATATTGCAAACCATATGATGGCAATGAGTAGGGCAATTAGTATAGTTAGCACCTTAATTCCTTCTTTTTTTTCTTTCTCATCGGGCTTATTCTTCTTCGCCATTTAACTGTCCTCCTCAACATAACTAGGATTGCTGTATTGGAAGCTGTTATGCTCATCAACTTCTTTTCTTTCCTCTTCCTCAAATTCAAGCATGTATTCTTCCCAGGCCTTCTCTTTTAACTTCTCCTGTATCTTTCTCTCTATCATAGCATCATTTAGTCGGATCCTTGCTACCTCAAGCCGTTGTAAACAGTTTTTCACAACAGTTGCCTGTGTAGTAATCTTCTGCTTCATAATTTTGATTGCTTCCTCAGTCTGCTTTATCTTCATCAAATCAAGCCGTGACATTCGCAGCTTACGCTGTTCATCCTCATATGTAGCTTTTTTCTCCTCCAGAAGGTTCAACTTATCTTCCTCCTTCGTGAGCCGCTGCCTTGCATTACCATAGGCAATTTTCGCCTGATCCTCCAGTTTAAGCTTGACCTGAAGTAGATTTTCCAAGTTATATCTGAATTTCTTCATGCTTCCTTAAAAATCTCCTTTAACATCTCTATCTCACTCTCAAAGCTAAGCTTTTCATCCACATCCTGCTTAAGGAATGCATTTACTTCCTTAATTTTCGATATAGCATAATCGATGTCTTCATTTGAACCGCTCTTATAGGCGCCAATATTAATAAGATCCTCCGCATCCTGGTAAGTGGCTAGTACATTCTTTAATTTAGCGGCAGCCACTTTATGCTCCTTGTCAACTATACTGCTCATGACACGGGAAATGCTCTGGAGAACGTCAATTGCTGGGTAGTGATTCTTTTGTCCAAGCTTTCTGGATAGTACTATATGACCATCTAATATACTTCTAGCTGTATCAGTAATAGGTTCATTAAAATCATCACCATCTACGAGGACGGTATATAATCCGGTAATAGAGCCTTTCTCAGAGCATCCTGCTCTCTCAAGGAGCTTAGGCATCTCAGAATACACACTGGGCGGATACCCTCGTGATACTGGGGGCTCCCCAGAGGCTAGACCGATTTCTCTCTGAGCCATGGAAAAACGGGTAAGCGAATCCATCATTAACAACACGTCTTTACCCTGATCCCTAAAATACTCTGCAATTGCCGTTGCGGCTTTTGCCGCTTTTTTACGTATTAATGCGGGTTTATCCGAGGTTGCAACTATTAGCACGGACCTCTTTAATCCCTCTTCCCCTAGGTCCCTCTCAATAAACTCACGGACCTCTCTGCCACGCTCACCTATCAAGGCTATGACATTGATATCAGCCTTGGTGTTCCTAGCAAACATACCAAGCAGGGTACTTTTCCCAACCCCACTTCCAGCGAAGATTCCTATTCTCTGTCCCTTACCTATCGTCAGCATAGAATCTACAGCCTTTACACCAAGGGGTAATACTTCATCTATGATTTTCCTCTTCATCGGATCCGGAGGTGCCTCTTCTGATGGGTAATACATATTACAATTCAGCTTTGAACCATCCATCGGATAACCCATTCCATCGAGTGTCTTACCTAAGAGATCTTCTCCAACAGGAACTCTAAAAGAGGATCCCGAATTCTCAACCATACTTCCGATTCCGACACCCGTCATATCATCATAGGGCATCAGTAATACATGATTATCCCGGAAGCCAACCACTTCCGCTATTTTCTTCATATTTAGGTTCGCACCAGTTATGTAGCATACATCATTCAAATTTGAAGTTGGTCCTGTTGCTTCGATTGTTAGACCAACCATCTTACTCACCCTGCCGATTTCTTTCACATAGCTCTTATCCAGTAATTGCATATACTTCTCAAAATCGACCAAAATATCTTCCCCCATCAAATCCCACTAAGCAATTTCAAGTCTGTGACCAGGTTCATCAGCTGTACATCCAAACTGCAATCAAGGACTTTAGTATCTGTCTCTATTAGGCACTGGTTCTTGCTTAAACTCGGATCCTCAACAAAATACAGTTGTATCTCTCTTCCAATCGAACTTACTAAATACTCCTTTTTTGTGGAAAGGAATTCATAATCCTCTTTTCCTGTTCTAATAATATAAGAATCTGCCTTATCCATATTAGAAAAGGCTTTTTCCACAAGATAGAGGATAACGTCTGTACGATCTTCTACCAATATTCCGGTAATCTTTTCGATGAGGCTTGCCATAATCTCTGACATCCTCGGCTCCAAAGTTGCAATCAGTTTCTGATATTCCATCTCCTGCTGCTTCTTTCTATCATCTAAATCATTGATTCTATCCTGAACTTCCATGTGGCTTTGCTGTTGTCCTTCTTCATAGCCCTTCTTTTGGGCCTTTACAAGTGCTTCAGCCTTGATCTGCTCTGCTTCCAGCATAGCTTTATCTATGATGTTCTTCGCTTCTTTTCGGGCATCCTCAATAATCTTTACCGACTGCTCAGCCAGATCTTCTTCGTTCATTATCGGATCCACTACTACCGCTTGTAACCCTTCTACGAAACCACTTTCCTCAACTACAGGTGCAATTCTGGTGTTTCTTTTTTCCAAGATATCGATATCTCTCCGTAAGTGATTATCTATGGTCTTCTTGGAATTCTCCTCATAGCGGACGGAATAAGCTTTTATCATATTAGACAATTATCTCGTCACCTCCGCCTCTAGAAATAATAATTTCAGAGGAATCTTCAAGTTTTCTAATAATGTTTACGATTCTCTGCTGTGACTCTTCAACATCCTTAAGGCGAACAGGACCCATATATTCCATATCCTCCCTAATCATAGCAGCCAGACGTTTGGATAAATTGTTAAAGATAACCGACTGAACCTCTTCATTGGATCCTTTGAGAGCAATAGCAAGTTCATTATTGTCAACCTCTCTGAGAACTCTTTGAATGGACTTATCATCCAGACTGAGGATGTCCTCAAATACGAACATCTTCCTTCTGATCTCATCTGCCAATTCAGGTTCTTCAACTTCCAGAGTCTCCATAATATGCTTCTCAGTACCTCGGTCTACTGTATTTAATATCTCTACAATGGAATCTACACCACCTACGATTGTGTAATCCTGATTAACCAGTGAAGCCAGTTTACGTTCCAACACTCTCTCCACTTCCTTAATCACATCCGGCGAAGTGCGGTCCATCTGGGCGATACGCTTAGCTACATCTGCCTGCTTATCTGGAGTCAGGGACGAAATAATCGTAGATGCCTGACTGGAGGAAAGATAGGAGAGAATCAAAGCAATCGTCTGCGGATGTTCATCCTGAATAAAGTTAAGCAACTGGGAAGGATCTGTCTTTCTCACAAATTCGAAGGGACGTACCTGCAAGGAAGCTGTCAATTTACCGATTACATCCCTAGCCTTATCCACACCAAGTGCCTTCTCCAAGAGATCCTTGGCATATGCGATACCGCCCTCAGCAATATACTGCTGTGCCAGACAGATTTCATAAAATTCATCCATAACCTGATCTTTAGTCGCAGGTGAGATACTTCTAGTATTTGCAATCTCTAAGGTCAGCGCCTCTATCTCATCTTCCTTGAGATGCTTGAAAATAGTCGCCGACCGCTCTGGTCCAAGGGATATTAAAAGTATAGCTGCCTTCGTTACTCCTGTAATATCAGTGTTTACATTTGTCCTAGCCATCTCAATCCTCCCAATATATATCTTCAAACAATCGAATTTTTGGAGTTCTTAGTTCCACTCATCATTCAGCCAGTTACGCAAAAGCTGCGCTACGGCATCCGGTTTCTCGTCAACAAACTTTTCAATCATTCTACGAACCTCAGAAACCTCATTGAATTCTATATCCTCGATTGATTGATTTTCTCTCGTTGTTGCCAGAAGCTGTTCCACAGATAATTCCGGTTCAAGCTCAGTAACCTCAACAGGTCCAAAACCTTTAAATACTACAAATAAGATTAAAGCAACTATAAGAGCTGCCAATATATACTGTAGATAGTCAGTAAAACTTCTCGGTATAACTACCTTGGGAATAAATATTGGTTGTTCACTGGCTACTATCTGAATGTTCTCCTCTGCAATACCTGAAGCAAAGGAAACCATCTTAATAAGCTCCGCTTCAACCTCTAATTTAATCTCCTTGTCATTTGCATATACATATTCTTCAAATGTGGTATCTTCCAGGAGGCCTTGGGTCT
>DATESP010000030.1:0-2169 GCA_035270645.1 Mobilitalea sp.
GTCGGGGTCGGTCGCCCTTCTCACAATCGCTAATTAGGAATGACTGATTCGGTATCTCAGGCGAAAGCACATAGGTCATCTTAGTGTAATGAGTCGGAAACTCTAGATTTTCACCACAAAAGTGTTGTCGATCTATTTCCTGTTTCTCATAAGCCATAACCGTAAGCGTGTGTTCTGTGTCAGTGATTGGATGTGAGAATGCAATACTCTTGCTTATATCCAGATTGTCAAAATATATTCTTGATATATCAACCGGCTCCTGCTCCAAGTTCAGTCTTAGTAACCTCATGGTAGGCCTTTTCTTGGTTGCCCATGGGAATGTGGCTCGGTGAAATATCCATCCTTTAGATGGGTCAAGCCCATAATGTCCTATTATCCACTTAGACGTTAAATCAGATTCTATACTTTGGGGAAGGCAGAATTCAGGAATCCAAGTTGTACTACATGAATGTCTTTGGTGCAGTGTTTTCCCGTTAAGTACTATCTGCGATCGAAAATCGAAATTAAGTGGATTTTCTGCATTAATCTGTTCACGTTCTTCATCAGTAAAAAAGTAATCGTCCTCATGAGATAGATAATACTTATCAAAAAAGGATTTGATACGTTCTGGATTAATCTCAATACAGAAGTCAACCACTAGTCCTGCAGTACAGGAATAGACTGCAGGTATGTGCCATACTTCATCACCCCAACAGAATTGCTTTGCGACCGAAATTTCCTTTCCAGCTCGTTCGCGTCCGTGATATCCATTGAAGTTGCAGCTGTAATACACCTTCCATTCGGGCGTTTCTTGCTCCATCCGCTCCTCAGGTTCCCAATCATAATAGTCGGACTTATTCTTTTCATCATGTGTCATTATTCTTCCTCCAATGTTAATTATCCTAGATTAGCGTCAATATATAGTCAAAATCATTATCATTTATTGATATAATTAAAACCCCACTTGTTTACATATCTACTATTATATCAATAAATATCTTTACGTCAATAATTTACAATCAATGACAGACAAAATATCAGCATAACACAAAAGACGGCATTGGTACTTGTAATACTGATATGAAGGTCCAACACTCTATATCAAAATTTCTCTAAAATGTATTTATATTCTAGTAATTTCAGTATTGACTTAATAGGATCAATTTGTTAAGATATAAAAGATTGTTAAATAATTAACTATTGTTTTGAAAGGAGAAATATATGTTTTCATTAAAAGGACGTGTAGCTGTAGTAACAGGAGCATCTTCTGGTTTAGGTCTTCAGATGGCCAAAGGTTTTGCTGGGCAAGGTGCTGATGTAGTTATCATGGCAAGAAGACTTGAAAAGCTCGAAAAGGCTGCTGAGGAGATTCGTGCATTGGGTGTAAGATGCCTACCACTAAAATGTGATGTTACCCTAACCGAGGATATTAAAGAAGCTGCTGAGGCAGCAATTATAGAATTTGGAAAAATAGATATTTTAGTTAATAACGCTGGTGCTTCAAGGAATGCTGGTGTATTGGATATGAGCGATGAAGATTGGAATTTCACTCTTGATGCAGATTTAACAAGTGTTTTCAAAGTAACTAGAGCCTTTGCAAAACACATGGTTGATAAGAAATATGGCCGTATTATTAATATTGCTTCCATATATGGACAAGTTGGTAATACAGCTATGGATACAATTGCTTATCATTCATCCAAAGGCGGAGTGGTTAACTTTACAAGAGCAGTTGCAGCTGAATTAGCTGGATATAATATTACTTGCAATACCATTAGCCCTGGATATTTTGAAACAGAATTAACCAAAGATACATTAGAAACTGAAGAATTTACTAGGTTTATGGAAATATCAGTTCCTCTTAAGCGCTATGGCCATGAGGGAGAATTAAATCCTGCTGCTATTTTCCTCGCTAGCGATGAAGCTTCTTATATTACTGGTCAAAATATTAAAGTTGATGGTGGATTCACATCAGTTTAATATTGAACATATTGTTACGTTGCAAAGTACATTACGGAATACGAATATCACGAGACTCGATTAATAATTAATATGGACTTTGTCAATAGTTAGGGGTGGGATTCTTTGAATCCCACCCTTTTACTACTGCTAGGGCATGGTTGTAATACCAAGCAATCGATAGGACAAAGTCCTAAGTATTTGCCCGGAGTAGGTGTTGCTTCATTGTTT
>DATESP010000031.1:0-3042 GCA_035270645.1 Mobilitalea sp.
GCAATTATTACTACAATGATTACAAGAGCCTTTAATAGTGAAAAGGTCATGTTTAATGCATAATACTAGGATAGTTTATATACTAAGGAGGCTTTAATTGCTATGCCAGAATCATTTTACGATAGTGTTGTAATAATCGCATTTACTGTGGTTCCAATAACCCTTATTCTTTTGCAAATTCTACTTTCTACACGTAAAAAGCTTATATTGGGTTTTATAGTACCACTCTTATGGACTGTACTAGGTGCCTGGATATTAATAAGAGGCTATATGGAGGATAAAGATTTTTCCTTTGAAATGCTTATCGTTTTTATAGTCGGAGATTTTATACTTCTCGCAATTCTTGCACTATTTAAGTATTTAAAGGAGAAAAAGAAGCAAGCAAAGCATACAAAGCCTATACAGCCTATACAGCCTAAACAATCAAAAGTAAATCGAACGTAACTATTCAGAACCCCCGAGAATCACGTAGTGGATTCGAGTGAGTCAGCGCCAAAATGGATGTATTTTATCCATTTTGTGTGCATAGGCATCGTAAGATGCCATGTAACTGCGAAGGCACTGAACAGTTACATTAATTGATTCTAATAACTATACGATCTCGTCATATATATTATTTAATGAATATGATTAGTTTAATTAATAAGTAGACGAATTGCAATTAATTATAGTTTTTGATAGAATATAAGTATCAATTATTACTGACATCATATTTGCTATAGTCAATAAACGCTCCTAAATATGGACAGGCTTAAGCCACAATATTTAGGAGCGAAGGTCTTTATCGAAGTCGGAATTAATCTCCGACTTTGATAGAAGCCTCTGACGGATGCCCACGATTTTTGTAATGAGATTGTCTGCTAGAGCAACTAACTCATTGGAATTATTTAAGCAAAGCTCGAACGAAATCGGCGCGCAAGTACGCCGTGGCGTACTTGAATAAAAGTACTGTGTTGGAATATTTTTAGAGGAATGATATATATTTCTCTTTCAATATAATAAAATTTTAAAGGAGAGTATTATGGAAAAGTTTTTTAAGCTTAAGCAGTATGGAACAACAATTCCGCGAGAGGTAATAGCGGGGGCAACTACCTTCTTTGCAATGGCTTACATTCTCTTTGTGAATCCGCAGACCCTATCACCGACCGGTATGCCGTCAGGAGCAATATTCTTAGCAACTATATTTGCAGCAGTTGCAGGAACCTTAGTTATGGGCTTATTCGCAAATGTACCTTATGCACAAGCACCTGGTATGGGACTGAACGCATTCTTTACCTACACAGTAGTCTTTGGACTTGGATTCTCATGGCAAGAGGCACTGGCAATGGTATTCTTGTGTGGTCTGATTAATATCCTTATTACTGTTACAAAGATTCGTAAATTAATTATTAAAGCAATCCCATCCAGCCTTCAACATGCAATCGGTGGTGGTATTGGTATCTTCGTTGCTTACATTGGTCTAAAGGGTGCAGGTCTACTTGACTTCATCGTTAATCCGGGCACATATACACCCTCAGTTCCTAGTGCGACAGGTATGATTGATATAGCTAAAGACAGTATCGTTGCAAATAGCGCGGCTGTACCTGAATTAGTTAAATTTAATAATAAATACGTTATTCTTGCTATCATTGGTATAGTACTCACCTTCTTACTCCTTGTTTTAAAAGTTAAGGGAGCAATCTTTATTGGAATCATAGCAACTACCTTAATCGGTATTCCTATGGGTGTTACGGATTTATCAAGATTCGGTGTAGATGATACTTTAGCAACTAACTTTAAGGAACTTGGAACCACCTTTGGTGCAGCCTTCGGTAAAAAAGGAATACAATCCTTATTCTCGGATGCATCACAGCTTCCTACTGTCCTAATGACGATATTTGCATTCAGTATATCAGATACCTTTGATACTATCGGAACCTTTATTGGAACAGGAAGACGTACCGGTATCTTTGATGAAGCTGATGAGAAGGCTCTTCAAGAAGGAAAAGGATTCAAATCTAAGATGGACAAGGCATTATTCGCTGATTCCGTAGCAACAAGCGTTGGTGCAATCTTTGGTACCTCTAATACTACTACTTATGTAGAGAGTGCAGCCGGAATCGAAGCCGGTGGACGTACCGGATTGACAGCTGTTGTTACAGCAGTTCTGTTCTTAGCTAGCATGCTTCTTTCTCCTATCGTAGGTATTGTTCCTGCACAGGCTACAGCACCTGCACTAATTGCAGTCGGTGTTATGATGCTTGCTTCCTTTAAGGAAATCAACTGGTCTGATTTGGAAGAAGCTATTCCAGCATTCTTTGCTGGTATCTTCATGGCATTTGCATATAGTATCTCCAACGGTATTGCATTTGGATTCATATTCTTCATTATTGTCAAAGTAGCTAAGGGTAAGTTTAAGGAAATTAGCCCTGTATTATGGATTGCCACAGCATTGTTCATAGCAAACTATATTATACTGGCCACAGCAATGTAATAGAATCAAAGTTTATAGTTAAGCCTTCCAAGATAGTGGTAAAGGCTATGGTCTTTTATAGACAAAGATATCAGGGGCTGTTGCAAAATGACGGATTTTTAGTCATTGAAGCGACTGCTCCTTTTTCGTAAGCATAAAAGTTAAACTCTTGCCACGAAGAAATTAAAGGGTACTTTATCAAAGGGCTCGAATGAACAATTTACTGGTTTTCCACAGATACCGATATTTTTGAGATATCCTCTAAGGGCGTTATAAATCCCAAGCAGGATGGTTTTGCATATGCAATTGCATATACGAGAACATCAGAATTCAAGCAGGCTGTGAAAATCACTATCAATCAGTGATGCCTGGCAGCTGTTACGAAAAAGGTAATATACATTTGACAGTATTTCTGAAGTGATTTATGAAAAAAAGTGAATTTTAATAAAAGAAAAAGATAGCGCCGTGCGACGCCATCTTTCACAATGTGTGTCTAGCAGGCACACTATCAATTAGGTGAGATGGTATAAATAAGATCCTACCTAGTTAATATCTTATATGAAGCTTACATTCTTAGTATTACATATGAT
>DATESP010000032.1:0-10275 GCA_035270645.1 Mobilitalea sp.
ATATTACTCTTCTCATCAACGTTTTATTCAAAAATGTCAGCTTCGCAGACATTTTATGAATCATGTATTAATGACAATTGAAATATAATCAATTGTGTTTATATAATACCTAATTATAGCATTGTAAAAAATAATGTCAAGCGGTTTTTCATTCCAATGGCTTGCAGCGTTTTATCAATTTCTACTTTGCAGAAGGGAAAAACGGTCTAAGTACAGCTGCAAAATTACTTGCCGGCATAGTCTGAAGAAAGATTTTGCCAGGTCCGGTAATAACCGTATTAAAGATACCTTCTCCGCCGAATATCATATTCTTAACACCGGGGACTGTCTGTATCTCCATCTTACAGCTTTCAGTCATAGCAGCCAGATATCCTGTATCGACAACCATGGATTGGCCAGGTTGAAGTTCATATTCTACAACATTACCATCAATTTCAATAAAGGCTGTTCCATGCCCTGACAGCTTCTGCATGATGAAGCCTTCTCCACCGAAGAGACCTGCACCCAATTTCTTCTGGAAATGCAGTGACAGTTCAACACCGTCTTCCGATGCCAGAAAAGCAGATTTCTGTACAATCATATTATTTCCCGGAGCAATATTGAGAGCTTTAATTGAGCCAGGAAAACTAGAAGCGAAGGTGATCATACCCTCTCCATTTACTGATGTGTACTTATTCTGGAAGATAGAATCGCCGGAAAACATTCTTCCAAATGCCTTACCTATGCCACCATTTGTGGATGTCTCCATCTTCATGTTCGGGCTCATCCAACTCATTGATCCACGTTCCGTAATCAATACCTCTCCCGCACTTACATGACAGGTTACAACCGGAAGTGGTTCTCCATAGATTTCATACCTCATAGCTTTACCTCCATCGATATAATATTGTTTGTAGCTCAGCACTGTGATTACTTCAGAGCCTTACTACCTAAATTATATATGGAAATGTAAATTTTTACAACTTAATCTTCAATATTATAGCATTTCCTTTTATTTGATTTATTTACAGCTTCTATCTTAACTTCAAAGTTATAAAATATATGAACAACGCACAATAAAATATCGCAGTTCTAACATTTGGAGTGCCCTTCATTTACATTAGTATTTCTTCTTTAACACTGAATCGCTTTCAAGTCAATCTCCTTCAAATTTCCCACAAAAGACAGTGAGCATTTCTCAAGATCCAGATAGCGGTTCGCAAATTCTTTTATACTACCCAAGTCGACTTTATTGACTCCGACTATTAATTCATCAATAGAGGTAAGCTTTCCTCTGTTCAGCATGTTCTTCCCATTGGAATTCATCCTGCTCCTTGCACTTTCATTTCCAAGGATAAGTTCTGTTTTAATCTGTTCCTTAGTCATATTAAGTTCTTCCAGGGTAACCCCTTTTTTCTTCATATCCTTGATAACTTGGTAAGTTTTTTTCACTACAGTTGTAGTCTGAGAAGGGTTCATAGCGGCGTAGATCTGCAATAATCCTGTGTCCCGATATGAGCTACCATAGGAATAGATAGAATAAGTAAGCCCGCTCTCCTCCCTTATCTTTTGGAAGAGTCTAGAATTAATACTACCTCCCAGTATTGAGTTTAATATGGAGAATACGAATCGGTCCTCGGATAGATAAGAGATACAATCAAATGCTATATTTAAATGTAGCTGCTCAATATCCTTATTCCTCTTGCAAACGACCTGGTGATAGCTCGGCTTTTCACTAGTTTCATAATCCCTTGTGCTTCTAGCCTTTATTATGCCAAACTTCTGCTCGAGCAAATCAAGTACCTCAGGCGGATCAAAATTACCTGCAACCGATATAATCATATTCTCACCAACATAATAAGTATCTATAAAATCAAGAATCTGCTCTCTGCTTACTCTTCTAACGATCCTCTTTGTACCGGAAATAAGATATCCCAATGGATGGCCCTTCCAAATTCTCTGCTGCAAAAGCTCATGTACCAGATCCTCAGGAGAATCATCATACATATCTATCTCCTCAATAATTACGCCCTTTTCCTTCTTGAGCGACTTCTCTTCAATCAGGGAATTGTTGATCATATCACTGATTATATCAATAGCCATTGGTAAATGCTCACTTAAGATAGTAGCATAATAGGAAGTACATTCCTTACTGGTAAATGCATTTATATTACCACCTATTCTAGCCATCTCATCAGCAATCTGTTTCGCGTTTCTTGTCAATGTTCCCTTAAACAGCATATGTTCTATCATATGAGCTATCCCATTATTACTATCGTTCTCATTTGATGAGCCCACTCTAACCCATACTCCAAAGGCTGCGCTTTTTAGATATGGCATTTTCTCCATAACTACTGTTATTCCATTCGCTAATTTATATATATCTGTCATATCTATTACCTCCTTCACACTTCAAAACAGGATTCCGTAAAATACTATAGCAATACCCCCAGCTTTACATTAATTATCTATAATAATCAGAATAAGTGGGGGTAATCAATAAAATTCAATTATTTTTATCATAAACATCTATTATATTTTAACCATTTAATAATATTATTAATTCATATACCTTAACAATCTGAACTAGTAGCTAAATCGATATTACAAAATTATTAGTAACTGTTCAGTGCCTTCGCAGTTACATTTGCACTACAAAATGGATAAAATACATCCATTATGGCGCTGACTCACTCGAATCCACTGCGTGATTCTCGGGGGGTCTGAATAGTTACAATTATTCTATCATATATAATATAGGAAGGCAACCGACAAGTTTCGGGAGCCAGCTCCACAATTTCCATAGATTAGTCACACAAGTCCCATATATCAAGACAGACTACCCAAGGTCAGTAGCCTTATGGTAGTCTGTTATTATTATTTAGATTGATAAACTTATCCTATTATTTAATCTGAGTAATTGTATAGCCCTTTTCCTCCAGGATATCCAGAACATCGTAATCACTGATATAATGAAAGGAGCCAACAATTACGAAGTAAGTTGCGCTTCCCTCACCCTTCAGTAATTGATCTATCTTATCGGCCATGCCCACATCCCTAGTGGTTAGGAGTTTTTCCTTATATTCTTTATTTAAAGCTTTATTTATCTCAGCATTCTCATCTGATACTTCAGGTAGATCGTTTTCTTCTGATAGAACCTTACTCATGGCTTCTACGTCTCCATCATGCCAATATTCAAGCCATTCATCAAAGGTATCTTTACCCTTCTGGCTCTTTCCTGATAAATAATCATTTACCGTTTCAATAGTGCTAATTAATAGGTATTCATCTAATTCATCAGAATAGCTATCTATTGTCTTGTATTGATATTCCAATCCTTCAAGTTCATAAATTGGCTTTTCATACATACTAGCATCCATCATGAATTTATTATCAATTCCAAGCAAAGAAGCAATCAATACATCCTCATTATTAGTGGATGCTGTTAATGAAACCTGTTCAAACATACTGCATATAAGCCAAGGCTTAATCATTGCTATCGTCGCCTCATCTAATCCTAATAATGCAGCCACTTCAATAGTTTTTTGGTAAGTCTCTGCTGAAACATAATCTTTTAGCGTCGTACCATCGCTATACATACCATATTGCATTACTAATGCTGTGAGTGCCTCTGTATTTGAAGTAATAGCTTCAACAATTAATGCATCGGAGCTTTGGAATGCCTGTAGAATATCATTGCTAAATGGGTAGATATCATAAGAAGCAAGATGGATTGAACCTAGCATATATACCTTATTCTCACCTGATTTTACTTCCCATAGGAAACCCTTACTTGCAGCATCTAAGGCATCATAAATATAAGTAATCAGTCTAGTAGCAATAGTACATGCTTGCTCTGTAGTACAAATATCCTCCAAGGTTAGTTCGCCCATTTGGTTAGTGAATATGCCATGTTTCTCCATGAACTCCACAGCTGATAATGAGGTTGCAATACCTATATCCTGTGTATACTCATAAGCTGATATCGTTGAATAGAATACTTCAAGAACTTCCTTCACTGTCATCTCATTATCGAGAACCAACTTAACCTTAGTCAATTCTGTAGCGCACTCAGTACTCACAATTTTCTTGCGAATTCCAGCCAAGAGCACTCTTAAACGAGCCTGCTTGATAGGAGTTGTCATAGTAGTCGAGTACCATGCTGTTAATGGATAAATCCCATAGGTATCGCCTACTACAAGATCATCTAAAGCCCATTGGTTGAATAAAGGTACACTTTCCTGTGTAGCTTCAGTAGCTACTGATACCACATCCACTGACTCTTCTGCAAATACCAAATTAGCAGGCAATAAAGTAAAACATAATGCAAGTGTTAAGCTTAATGCAATAATACGTTTTTTCATTTTTTCCCCTCACCTTTCAAAAATATTCTTTTAGTTTAATCGGTATAGTCACTATTAAGATGTATATTCTCATATCAAAATCGATATAGTTATTATTAAGAATTATATCCTCATATCAAAATTGATATAGTCACTATTAAGCTTTACATCATATACATAATATCCCTTTTGATTTGTCATGTCAAATAAATATTACCAGTTCAATCTTCCTAATAAATATTACCTATTAATTCCTTAATATTCTTCTCAAAATCGATTTCAAGAACCTCCATACCTCTGATTCTTACATTCTTATAGGTACCTTTCATCGGGATACTCCACGATTTTAGCCCATATTCTAGATAATCTGGCAAGGATAGAATCTGTGTAAACAGCTCTTTTTCCGAGAAATTTGTCGTAATCTTTGGAAGTACCATCTGCATTAAGTCATTGATTTGGGAATAGCTTAACTTCTTAGCCTTTTCAAAAATCAGTTCCAATACCAATCTTTGCCTAGCTGTCCTTCCAAAATCCGTACCAACATATCTTACTCTGGAATAACTTAAAGCCTGCTTGCCATTAAGCAAGACTATACCTGCTTCCTGTAGGGCATCCGTATTCCACTCCTCGTCTTGAAAGGTATTAATTTGATTAATGTAGTCATTGACAATTGGAAGCTCTTCCTCAGTAACCTCTAAGGTAATACCTCCGATTGTATCCACTATATCAATAAATGAATAGAAATCAACAGAAGCAAACTTATCAATCTTAATTTTGAAATTACTCTCAATTGTTTCAATAAGTAATTTAGCACCACCTTTAGAATATGCACTATTCAAACGGTTGTTTTTTCCTCCTGGTATTTGCAGATATATATCTCTGAGTAGTGAGGTGGCAATGATTGTCTCGGCTTTCTTATTAATTGAAATCAGCATCATCGTATCGGAACGTCCATGCTCACTGTCACTATAATTATCCGTTCCAATCAGAAGTATATTAAGGACTTTATTATTCTCAATTAGATTATCATCCAAATTGGAAGCACTTTTGTTGACTCTTTCATCCAGTTCAGCCTCGGCTAAAGTCGTCGATTTATCCTCAGATATATCAAATTCTCTGTCACTCACGGACATAATAGACTCGCCAATATGCTCATCTTCAACATAGTCTTCAGGACTTATATCATATCCGACATCCTCTAAATTCTCATTTCCCTTAGAGGAGACGGATTCCGCCAAAGCGTAGCTCTCCTCCTCTAGGGTTACGAAATTCATCTTACTTAGATAACTATGAACTACCATATAGCTAGTAGTACATAAAAACAGGACAATGCTCAGCAGGATACTCACAGCTATAATAATTATTTTTCTAATTTTTTGTTTTTTAGTTTTAAGTGTTTTTGTATTGAATCTTTCAGTTTTAAGTCTTTTATCAATTCTTTTCATCTCGATCACCATTATCAATTCAGTATTTGTAAATATTTAACATGTGATAGTAATATTACCACAATAGTAATAAATTATCCATACTGTATGAAAGGTGATGATTTATTTCGTAATTTTTATTCCACCATTTTACTGCATAATTCGTTCAAAAAATCGCTTTTGAACAATTTATTCACTTCTTAAGGCTTCTACTGCATCCTTCTTGGCAGCCATTCTTGCCGGAAGATGTCCACCCAGCATTGTAAGAATGGTGCTTATGGAAACTAGAATAATTGCATGGGATAGCTGTAGCTGAGCCACATTCTCGAGATCCGTAGCCTTATAAATCAGGGCATTAATCGGGAGTGTAAGCAACCATGCGATAGCTACACCGAGGGTACCTGAGAATACGCCCAGAATAAAGGTCTCTGCATCAAACACACGTGATATATCCTTCTTTCTTGCTCCCAGAGCCTTTAAAATACCGATTTCCTTCGTACGCTCCAGCACGGAGGTGTAAGTAATGATACCAATCATTATCAGACTTACTATTAATGATGTTGAAGAAAATGCGATCAATACCATCGTAATTGCATCCATGATACCACCAGTCATACCGGTAATTGTTTCTGCCAAATCTGTATATACCACTCTATCTGCTTTGTCTTCACGTGAATCATTATATTCATCTAGATATGTCAGGATTCCATCCTTAGTCTCAAAGTTGATTGGATATATAGTTATGAGATATGGAGTTCCATTCTGTCCCAGATAAGTCAGCATAGCTTGCTTGACATCTTCATTCATAGCCTGCATAGTAAGTACATTGATATCAGAATCCTCTTGGCTCTTAACGATAGCAGAATCCTTGGCATTGTCGATTATTCTAAGTGCTAAATCATCGCTGTAAGCTATGCCTTCTGAAATCACCGGAAACTTAACACTCTCCTTCGCTCTTAAGATTCCAACGATCTTCAGAGTAATATTATTCTCAGCTGCGTAGAGCTGTTCAATATCTTGATTAATAGTATATCCGCCATATTCTGTCGACATATAGTAATCATCGTTCATCACTGCCTTAAGCTCGATACCCACTAATTCATTGAATTTGATACTCTTAGTGCTCTCGATATCAAAGCCTAACTGCTCAGCCACTTTCTCCTGCATCATGTTTTTACTATCAACTACAATCACCAGACCGGTCTCATCTGTCGGATAAGCTCCTGCCAATACGTCATAATTATCCTCTAGATAGCTTGCTCCTGATAATTTAGTCGGATAAGAAGCCATTGCAATCAGATCTGAATTAATCTGAGAAGTGGTTCCTGCTTTATCTATCAATAGGTTCATTCCGACAACCCTAGTATAACCAATACTTTTACAGACTTCCGGATCCATTTGCTCCAAGTGTTTTAAATATTCCTCAGAAAAATTATTAATATGTTGTGCATTTCTCGCTTCAAAGTTATAGAGATATACTTCATCTGAATCCATATACTCTAAGTCACCGCTCATCTGATTCATCATCTCTTCTTGCCGTTCAAGATATGCCTCTGAATCCATCTCCGTGGTCTGCTTCATAATCATGATTGGGAATTCAGTCATTGCCTCTGCCTGAAAATCATCAATCTGGAGCTGGAAGCCCACAGATAAGCTGAGAATCAATGCGATACCGATGATCCCGATACTGGAAGCAAATGCCGTAAGAAAAGTCCTGCCAAGCTTGGTACGGATATTATTAAAGGATAGGCGGAGTGCCGTCGGGAAGCTCATACTGGTCTTCTTCAGGCGGAAGTTATCATCCATCTTCGCATCCTCATAAGGATTCGAATCCGCAACAACCTTACCATCCTCAAATTCTACTATACGGTCGGCGTACGTATGTGCCAACTCCGGATTATGTGTAACCATAATTACTAGCTTATCATGTGCAATTTCCTTAATCAAATCCATGATTTGAAGGCTGGTCTTAGTATCTAGCGCACCAGTTGGTTCATCGCAGAGTAGGATATCAGGGTTATTCGCTAAAGCACGGGCGATCGCAACCCTCTGCATCTGTCCACCAGACAGCTGTCCAGGTTTCTTGTGTATATGCTCTTTCAAGCCTACACGATCCAGAACCTCCATTGCCTTCCTATGCTTCTCTCCTCTGGATACACCGCTTAAGGTCATACCCATCTCCACATTAGATATAATACTTAAGTGAGATATCAAATTATAGCTCTGGAACACAAAACCGATTGTATTGTTACGGTAAGCGTCCCAGTCTTTATCTTTAAAGTTCTTAGTTGATTTACCATTAATTACAAGATCGCCATCATCATACCGATCAAGTCCACCGATAACATTCAGACAGGTCGTCTTACCAGAACCGCTTGCTCCTAGTATGGCAACAAATTCATTCTTTCTAAAAGATACTGAAATTCCGTCCAGTGCCTCCGTCTTAAAATCTCCTATCCTATAGGTCTTTCTTATATTTCTTAACTCCAGCATTAATAAAATCCCTCACATTCCACATATTTCATGTCTATAATACGGTTCAGTATATTTGTTATTATTTCCATTGTCAATAAATTCACACGCGATTTAAGACAATTTTAATTAATCCAAGTTAATCTTAATATAACTCCCCCAATTCAGTCCGTCCTCAATATTTACTCCTCTTCAATATTTACTCTCCCAATATTTAGTCCTTCCCAATATTTACTCCCCTTCAATATTTAGTCCTCTTCAATATTTACTCTCCCTCTCACCAATAATCAACAACGTAAAGAGGGCTGTCGCTGATCCCCACACACCAGTACCGGCAAAATGTTTTTCGTTATCGCACAGCAGGGCAAAAATGTGCGAGTCAGATGGACATAATGTTCTTCAATGTCCAATCTGAAACGCTCATTTTTGTTCTGGTGTAAGCGATGCCGAAATAACATGCCGGTATTAGTGTGTGGGGGCAGCGACAGCCCCTCACTACCTATATCATTGCCACGTACCTAAATCATTGCCACGTACCTAAATCATTGCCCCTACTGAACATCCTTAATACTGAAGGACACTCTCCCCATCTTATCCTGTCCGAGGCAGACAACTGTTACCATCTCACCCATGGTTAAGACGTCTTCAACATGATCAACTCTCTGTTTGGAGATCTTGGAGATGTGAACAAGTCCTTCTTTACCAGGAGCGAACTCGAGAAATGCACCGAATTCCTTGATGCTGATAACCTTACCTACATATTTCTTGCCTTCTTCAAACTCAGAAATAATCATCGTAACCATCTCAACAGCCTTCTGAATGCTATCCTTATCAACGCCACATACAGATACAGCGCCATCATCGGTGATATCAATCTTAACACCAGTCAGTTCGATAATTGCATTGATGGTCTTACCTCTCTGTCCAACAACTTCACCAATCTTGGAAGGATCAATCTTGATCTGTACAATCTTCGGTGAATAAGGTCCAACCTCAGCTCTAGGCTCAGAAATAACTGGAACCATTACATCATTAAGGATGTGAGTCCTAGATTCCTTTGTCCTGTAAATAGCCTTCTCAATGATTTCTCTGGTCAATCCGTGGATCTTAATATCCATCTGGATTGCAGTTATACCCTTGTGAGTTCCAGCCACCTTGAAATCCATGTCTCCGAAGAAATCTTCAAGACCTTGGATATCTGTTAAAATAATATAATCATCATCGCTATCTCCTGTAACAAGTCCTACTGATATACCGGCAACCATGCCTTTAATCGGAACACCTGCAGCCATCAGGGATAAGGTAGAAGCACAGATGCTTCCCTGTGAAGTAGAGCCGTTGGACTCTAGTACCTCAGATACAGTACGAATTGCATAAGGGAACTCAGCCTCGGTAGGAAGTACTGGTACTAAAGCTCTCTCAGCGAGTGCACCATGGCCAATTTCACGTCGTCCAGGTCCTCTAGATGGTCTTGTTTCACCTACTGAGTAGGAAGGGAAATTATAGTGATGCATATATCTTTTACCAGTCTCGTTCTCATCGATACCATCTAATCTCTGAGTCTCAGCCAATGCACCCAAAGTGGTAATAGTAAGTACCTGTGTTTGTCCACGGGTAAACATACCTGAACCATGAGTTCTAGGTAAAATATCGACCTCAGCAGTAAGCTTTCTAATTTCATCTATAGCTCTTCCATCAGGACGTTTCTTATCCCTTAAGATCATCTTTCGTACTGTCTTCTTCTGGAACTTGTAAATTGCCTCTCCAAGTAGCGGAATCCATTCCGGATGAGTCTCTTCATAACGAGCTATTAACTTATCTGTAATTTCTCTGACATTAGCTTCCCTAACCTGCTTTTCATCAGTAAATACGGCAACTTCCATTGCAGCTGGTGTAATGAATTCAACCATGTCATTCCATAATTCTTCCGGTGTATCACACTTGATGTAGTCATGCTTTTCTTTACCACATTCAGCGACGATCTTTTCAAAGAATTCAATAATTGTTCCATTAACTTCATGTGCTGCAAAGATAGCTTCAATCATCCTAGCTTCTGG